>CAZYOX010000005.1:0-33086 GCA_964649285.1 uncultured Bryobacterales bacterium
TCGCGAATCAACTCGAAGATCTCCTCGGCGCGCGCCTGCAAAATTTCATTCAAGAGCCGCCGAGGTTGCTCTTCAAAGCCATTGCCCTTGAGATTGGGCACGGCGACGGTCACGTTGGCCGGCGTTTGCTCAGGCAACACCGAACCGTACTGCTCGATCAGCCGCTCGGCGTCTTCTCGATAAGTCCGCAAGACCGCCGCCACATCGCGGGAGAAATGCTCGCCGCCGAAAGGAATGCTCGAAACCAAGCGTAGGTCGTTGTCGAGGTAGACCAACAACTCGCAAGAATCTGCGCCCATGTCGACGACAGCCACGCCCATCTCGCGTTCCTGCTCTTCGAGAACCGCATAGGAGGCGGCGAAGACTTCGGAAATCGTCTCCTCCACGCGCACGCCCGCGCGATTGACGACCGCGCAAATGTTGTCGTGCGCCTGAGCCAAGGCGGAGATTACTTGCACCTGAGCATCGAGACGCTTGCCTGCCATGCCAAGCGGATTGCGCTTGTGCGGCTGTTGATCGACGGAAAACTCCAACGGGGTGGCCTGCACGACGACGCGGTCTTCGCTTAGCGGCCCCTGCGAGGCGCGCTTCACCGCCTCCTCCACATGACCCTTGTCGATCTCCGTTTCCCACGAGTTCAGGTTGACGTACGCGTGGCTTAGGTTCGATTTGACGTGCATGCCGCCAATGCCCACCACGGCGGCGTCAATTAGTACCCCGCCGTTTCGTTCCGCCTCTTCTACCGCCTTCTCCACCGACTCCAAGACAGGGTCTTGGTCGGAAATCACGCTGCGTTCCCAACCGCGGCGGCCCACAGGGGCCGAACCATGGCTAATAAATCTCAGACGCGAGTTCTCTTCAATCGCCGCAACGCACCGGGTTCGGCTGCTGCCAAGATCCAATCCGACGAGACAATGTTGAATTGGCGGCATATCCCCGTTAACGGCTCCCACGCGCCGGTTCCTGCACCGGCTCCATGAACACCTTGTCTTCAAAACGCAGGTCGATCTTAGCCAGCTTGCCGTACCGCCTCTCCCAACTCGCCACATCGTTGAGAAACGCCTCAAAACGATGACGAAACAGCTTGTCGCCCAGGGCTAGCTGGAATACTTCGCCATTCTCAACAACCGTCGCGACCGCATTCTGCGCATCGCTGAGATCGATCTGCCCGAACCGTTCGCTGTAGGCCGGTTCTTGGCTGTCGAGATCGGCGATCAGATTCTCGAGCAGTTCAACGCGCTTCAAACGTTCCGCGACGCTCATGTCCGCCTCGATGCCGTCCACCACGGGAAGATCAAACTGCACTCCCGGCAACGCATCCAGCAAGGCCCCCTCGCGGTCGATCAACGTGCCGCTACGGCGACCTGTCTTCAAGCGCAAGAAAGCTACCGGCTCACGCTCAATCACGTCCACCCAAATGCGGTCCGGCCAGATCCGCGAGATGGTCGCGCCGCGAATCCACTGCAAACCCAGTAGGTCCGTCCGCCGCGATTCCAAGTCGATGTCCGCGAGCGGTTTACCGAAATCCGCTTCGAACATTCTCTGGACAGGTTCAGGCCCCAGGCGCACCAATCCGCTGACCGCCAGACCCGATCCGTCAGCCGGGAAGCGAAAGCGCTGCGACGTATGTACATAGCCGTTCACGGCGCTGAGCACGCCCGCACTCAGAATTCCGAGGGCGCCGGTCAGGGCGATCTTGCGCCAACGCCAACTGCGCCAATCCGCGACGCCGCGACGCACGCGCACCGGCTTGCTGCGGCGCTGAAAGCCGTCAGCTTGGTCGCCCTTCGCCTTGCGGCTCCTCGGTTTGCCTTCAACGGCCATCTAATTCGTCGCTCGTTCGCTTGCGGCGTTGGCGAAGCGCGTCTCCAATTGCGCCAACAAGTCATCGCCCGCCCGCCAAATACTGCCCGCGCCCAGGGTGATGATTGCGTCGCCCGGCCGCGCCTCTGCCGCGGCCTGTTCCACGGCCGTCTCCATCGAATCGGCGTAGCTCGCGTGGCTCGCGCCGGTTGCGCGCATCTTCTCAACCAAGGCCGGGCTGTTCACGCCGGGCCAAGGCTCTTCGCTGGCGGCGTAAATATCGGTAACCCAAACGCGATCGCAGTCCCCAAAGCTCCTAGCGAATTCATCTGCCAGCAAGCTCGTCCGTGAATAGCGGTGCGGCTGGAAGAGCACCAAGACACGACGGAAGTCGCAGGTCTTGGCGGCCGCCAGAGTCGCGCGGATCTCCGTCGGGTGATGTCCATAATCGTCGATGACCGTCACCTCGCCGCGAACGCCGCGAATCTGAAAGCGCCGGTCGACGCCGATGAACTCTCCCAATCCTTCGCGGATCTGGCTGGGCGTCGCGTCGAGTTCCAAGGCGACTAGAGCGGCGGCCGCCGCATTGAGAACGTTATGCCGTCCAACTCCCTGCACCTCGAACGCGCCCAGATCTTCGCCCCTTAGCCGCAACTCAAAGCGGCTCGCCAAGTGACCGCAATCGACGTTGCGAATCAGCAGATCGGCGTCCGGGGAGATCTCTTCGGTTCCGTACGTCCTGACTCGTTTCGTCATGCGCGGCAGCAACCTCCGCAGAGCCGGATCGTCCAGACAAACGATCGTTGAACCGTAGAACGGCGTCTTGTTCGCGAAGTCAACGAAAGCTTGTTCGAGCGCTTCGACCGACTGGTAGTGGTCCATGTGCTCGTGGTCGACATTGGTGATCACGGCGATGATCGGCGCCAGCCGCAAAAACGATCCGTCGCTCTCGTCGGCCTCGACCAACAGAAAGTCGCTTTTCCCTAAGCGCGCGTTCGAACCCATCGAACCGACGCGGCCGCCGACCACAACCGTGGGATCTTTCTGCGCCCCGTGGAGCACGGCCGCCGTCATCGAGGTGGTGGTCGTCTTACCGTGGCTGCCGGCAATGGCGATGCCGTACTTCAAGCGCATCAGCTCGGCCAGCAATTCGCCGCGCATGATCGTCGGGATGCCCCGTTCCCGCGCCGAAACAAACTCCGGGTTCTTCGGCGAGATGGCCGAGGTATAGACGACGGCGTCGGCGCTGCCGACATGCTCGGCCGCGTGCCCCTCAAAGACCACCGCGCCCATCGTCTTCAGCCTGTCAGTGACAGAGGAACCCTTCAGGTCCGAACCGCTGATCTTGTAGCCCAGGTTCAGCAAGATTTCCGCAATTCCGCTCATGCCAATGCCGCCGATCCCAATGAAGTGGATGCGGCGTTGTCGAATGAGGCCTTCCCGAAATAACACTTACGATTCCTTCCGTCCGTTGCACCCGGCAACTTCTTCCAACACGTCCGCCGCCCGCCGTGTTGCGCCAGGCCGCGATAGAGACCGAGCCGCTTGCTCCATCTGCTCCAAGCGTCCTGCGACGCTCAGCAGGGCCTCGATCTCCCTTACCATCCGCGCGCCGTCCCATTCGGCGTCGCTGACCATCATCGCGCCGCCCGCCGCAGCCAAAGCCTCGGCGTTGTGCGTCTGATGATCGTCCGCCGCATGCGGGTACGGAATCAGAATCGAGGCGCGCCCTGCCGCACAGAGTTCCGCAACCGTCGACGCGCCGGCCCGGCTGATCACCACGTCCGCTTGCGCAAACGCGGCCGGCATGTCGTCCAAGAACTCCACGGCCTCGGCTTGCACCGATCCGCTCCCGACACTCGCATACTCCAACTGCAGCCGGCCGGCATCCGCTTTCCCCGCTTGGTGCAAGATACGCAACGATTTCGAGGCGCCGTCTTGCGCCCAAAGCTGCACAGCTTCCGCAACCGCGCGATTCAGCGTTCGGGCGCCCTGACTCCCGCCGGTAACCAAAATCATAAACGGTTCCGTATGTTTTTTAAAAGGAATCTCGAAAAACTCTTTGCGAACTGGCGCTCCGATGGTCTCCGCCGTGCCCCGCCGAAAGTATTTTTCGGTCTGTTGAATGCCTGTCAGAGCTCGGGCCACGACGGGGCCAATCAACCGATTGGCCATCCCCGGATAGGCGTTCGGCTCCAAGGCGACGATCGGGATCCCGCGTAACCAGGCTGCCGCCGCGAGCGGCCCCGAAGCGTAACCGCCCAGACTCAGCACGGCCGCCGGACGGTACACGCCGATCAATCGCCAGGCGTCCAACAAGGCTCCAGGCAACCGGAGCAGCGTGCTGATCTTAGTCGCCAGCGAGACTTGATTCAGCGGACCGCTCCGTAGAACTTCCAGCGGAAAGCCGGCGGCGCCCGTCAATCGCCGCTCCAACTCGCGACCGGCGCCGACGAAGACGCAGTGATGGCCCCGCTGGCGCAACTCTCGAGCCACCTCCAGCGCCGGCACGATGTGCCCCCCCGTTCCTCCTGCCGCCGCGAGTATGGTCACCGGTTCTCTACGGTCCGCGTCCTCGGTCACAAACTCAAATGCCGAGGCCAATTGCGTCGCAAGCGAGGCGATCTCGGCCTCGCGGCTACTGCGCCCGTTGACTGACATTCAACAACAACCCCGCCGCCGCCAACGAGACGATCATCGACGAACCGCCGTAACTGATAAACGGCAACGGCATGCCCTTGGTCGGCAACATGCCCAGCACCACGCCGATATTGATCATCGCCTGGCAGACGATCATCGCCGTCGCGCCCGTCGCTAGGTAACAGCCAAAATCATCCGGCGCCCGCCGCGCCGCACGCAGACCGCGCCACAAGATGAGTCCAAAGGCCAGCACGACCAGCAAGCAACCGATTAAGCCCAGCTCTTCGGCGATAACGCCGAAGATGAAGTCGTTATGCGCTTCCGGCAAGAAGCGCATCTTCTGACGGCCCAGCATCAGTCCCTGGCCCAGCCAGCCTCCGCTGCCCACGGCGATCTTCGACTGGATAATCTGGAAGCCGGCGCCCTGCGGGTCGCTCTCCGGGTTCAGGAAGATGAATAGCCGTTCGATGCGGTAGGGATCGATCACCACCGCCAGGGCGAAAAAGGCGGCGAACAGCGCGCCGCCCAAAGCGAAGTAGCGAGTCGGCACGCCAGCCGTCCAGAAGATCGCGGCGGCAATCGCAATCACCGCCACCGCGGTACCCAAGTCGCGGCCGCCAAGGATCAGCAGACAAATCACCCCTAGCACCAACACGGCGCCCGCCAGCGTGCGCGGGCTGTCCAACTTTCCCTTGCGCGACTCCAGAAAGTAAGCCAGGAACAGAATGAGCGCCAGTTTCGACAGCTCAGACGGCTGCAGCGACAGCGGTCCGAAACGGATGAAGCGGTTGGTCTCGGCGCCCGTGCCGATCAACAGCGCCACGATCAGCAGGATGATCACTCCGCCAACCGCGGCATTCACCGTCGTGGGATCCCGCCACTCGTGATAGTCGCGAAACATCAAGAAGCGCATTGCCGTCAGGCCGATCAGCATCGCGACGCCCTGCTTAATGACGAAGCTGAAGCCGTCCGCCTCCGCTGTCTTCACGCTGAAGATCATCAGCAATCCAAAGAAGGCCAACAGCACAACCGTGGTGCACAACGTCCGGTCGTATTGCAGTCGGCTGGGCATTAGCGAGCGCCTCCCAAAGCATTCACCATGCGCTTGAACTCCCGTCCGCGATGGCCATAGCTCTCAAACTGGTCGAAACTGGCGCAGGCCGGCGACAACAGCACCACGTCTCCGGCGGCCGCGCGCCGATGAGCATGCGCAATCGCCGCTTCTAGCGTTCCGCAATCCGCCAAGGGCGCGGATGGATCCAGCTGTTCACGAATCTGCGTAGCGGCTTCGCCGATCAGCAAGGCTTCCTTCACTCTGCCCTGCATCAGGGGTTCGAGCGCCGTGTAATCGCTCTTCTTGTCTCGCCCGCCGAGGATCAGCCAAACGCCTTTGTCAAAAGACTCCAGCGCCTTGATGGCCGCATCGACATTGGTCGCCTTCGAATCGTTGTAATAGTCGACGTCGTCCAGCCGCCGCACAAACTCCAACCGATGCTCGACCGGTCGAAAACTCGCCAATCCGCTCGCAATAGCCTCATCTTCAATGCCGGCAGCCGAAGCGGCGCCAACGGCGGCCAGAGCGTTCTCGAGGTTATGCGTTCCGCGAATAGGCAAATCCGTCGAGCAGACTCGCTGGCCGTCGCGCAGAATCCACCCGTCGCTGGCGCAAATGCCTTCCGCAAGCGGATGCGTGCGGCTAAACCAAATGGTCCGGCCCCTAACTCGATTTTCAAACGTTCGGCAAACCGCGTCGTCTTGGTTCAACACGGCAAAGTCATCGGCTTGTTGCGCCGCGAAGATCTTCGCTTTTGCGCCGGCATAGGCTTCGAACGTTCCGTGGCGGTCGAGATGATCCGGCGTGACGTTCAACACGACCGCAATGCGGCACCGGAACGAAGTCATCGCCTCCAGTTGAAAGCTCGAAAGCTCCAGCACGTTCCATGTGGAGTCGGTGGAAGTTTCCACCAGCTCCAACACGGGCCGCCCGATGTTGCCGCCAACCTGCGTCCTCAACCCGGCAGTCTCAAAGATGTGTCCAATCAGCGAAGTCGTTGTCGTCTTGCCGTTCGTGCCCGTGATGCCGACCGTGTCGCCCCTAAGCTCCCTGGAAGCTGTCTCGAGTTCGCCTGCGACATGGATTCCCTCCTCCCGAGCCGAATTGAGTTGAGACAGATCCCAGGGAACCCCGGGCGAAGGAACGATCAGATCCTGCGACAGGAAGACGTCTCGGGAATGGTCGCCAAGAGCAAGCTCGACATCCAATCCCCGAAGCTCTTCGATCGCTCCTCCTAACTCCGCCGCCGAGCGTCTGTCGGCGACCGTTACGCGAGCGCCACGCGAATGGAAGAAGCGCGCTGCGGCCTTACCGGATGCGCCCAGTCCCACTACCAATACCCGCTTGTTTTCGTAGCCGCTCATCGCAACTTCAAAGTACTGAGCGCCAGCAGCGCCCAGACCAAACCCGCAATCCAAAATCGCACGATCACCCGCGACTCGTCCCAACCGAGTTTCTCGAAGTGATGATGCAGCGGCGCCATCAGAAAAATGCGCTTGCCGCGCAATTTGAAACTGCCGACCTGCAGGATTACCGATAGCGCCTCGGCGACGAACACGCCCCCTACAAACAGCAACAAGATTGCCTGACCGATCAGCACCGCCACCATGCCCATGGCGCCGCCCAGCGCCAGCGAGCCGACGTCGCCCATGAAGATTTCCGCCGGGTGCGCGTTGTACCAAAGAAATGCCAGGCTCGCCCCCACGAGCGCTCCGCAGAAGACGGTCAACTCCGCCGCCAGCGGTACACGTGGGATATCGAGGTATGTAGCGATCTCGGCATGACCCGCTACATAGCACAGCGCCGTCAGCGCGCCGCCGGAGATGATCATCAATCCAATCGCCAGCCCGTCTAGCCCGTCGGTCAAGTTGACAGCGTTCGACGCGCCCACCAGCACGAAGAACAAGAACACGAACAACCCCACAAAGGCGATCGGGAACGTCCACGGCTCGCTTGTCAAGGCGTCGATCACGAGACTCGGCCGAAACGTTTTGAAAAACGGAAAAACCAACTCGGGGTTGTACTGGCCCCGCGCATAGAGCCAGGCCAAGGCGGAAACGATGACGAGCGTCACCAAGATCTGCAACCCCATTTTGCCGCGCGGAGTGAGCCCCAAGCTGCGGGCGCCGCGAATCTTGGCCGTGTCGTCCAAGAATCCGATCGCGCCGAAGCCTGTCAGCGCAAAAAGCGCGAGCCACACATACGGGTTCGCCAGGTTCGACCACAACAGCGTGGGCACCACAATCGATAGATTGATCAGCAAGCCGCCCATGGTGGGCGTTCCGGCTTTGTACTGATGCGACTCGGGACCGTCTTCGCGAATGTGTTGACCGATCTGAAACGCCTGTAGCCGGCGGATCAACCACGGCCCCAGCAACAATCCCAGCACCAACGCAGTGAAGCCCGCGAACGCGGTGCGCACCGTAATGTAGCTGAACACCCGGAACGGACTGATAGCCGGAAAGAGCTGCTCGTAAAACAGGTAGTAGAGCATTTCTCACTCCGCCCCCTGTGCCACGGCCTCTTCGTGATCGAACGCGGCGACGATGCGCTCCAGCGCTCGCTCCAGACGCACGCCCCTCGAACCTTTCAGCAGCACCAAATCGCCCTCGGCGAGCAAATCGACGAGCTTCGACCCGGCAGCATCCGCATTTTCGGCGAAGGCGGCCTGCGCGCGCGACATGCCAGAAGCAATCGCCTCCTCGGCAATCCATTTCGCGTCGCCTTCCACGGCCACCAACATGTCGAGACCGGCCTGTGCAGCCGCCCTGCCCACGCGCTGATGCAATTCTTTCGACGACGCTCCCAACTCGCGCATTTCACCCAACACCGCAACGCGGCGCGCAGCCGGCCGGCTGGCCAAATCACGTAGCATCGTCTCCGCCGCTGCAGGGTTCGAGTTGTAGCAGTCGTCAATCACCGTGATCGCGCCCAATCGCCGCGTCTCCCCGCGATGGTTGCCGGGACGCAATTCGGCGACGACGGCCCGCAACTCGGCAGGATCGATTTCCAACACACTCGCCGCCGCGATTGCTCCAACGATGTTTGAAACGTTGTGTCTGCCCGGCAGGCGCGTCTCAAACGCAAGCCCGCTGGCACGCCCTTCCGTTCTCAGCCCAAAGCGCGAACCACCCCCCGGCATCGTTTCAATGTCCGTCGCTTGGTAATCGGCGGCAGCATCCACGGCATACGTCACTGTGGGGCCGTCGTGGACCTCGCCAAAGCCTCGAACCCGCGCATCATCGGCGTTCAACACCGCCGTGCCCCCCGGGCCCAACTCCTCGATCAACTCGCGCTTGGCCAGGGCCACGCCTTCGATCGACTCGAAAGCGCCCACATGGGCATGGCTGACATTGGTCACTACGCCGACGTTGGGTTCAGCCATCCGCGCCAACAAACGAATCTCTTCGGCGTGGTTCATGCCCATTTCAACGACTGCAACCTCGGCATCGTCAGCCATCCGTAGCAGCGTCAACGGTACGCCCAAGTCGTTGTTGAGATTTCCGGCGGTCTTTGCGGTCCGATACTTGGACGCCAGCATGACTGCCGCCGCGTCTTTGAAGGTAGTCTTGCCGCTGCTGCCCGTCACCGCAACCACTGATCCGCCCCACGTCCGCCGCTGCGCCCGCGCCAAGTCAGCCAAGGCCTGCCGCGGATCGGCGACGCGCAACAAGGCCTTACCGGCAAGCTCACCGGGGACGGCCCAGTCTGACGCCACAACGGCCGCACAGGCGCCCTTCTCGAAAGCCGACTTCACAAAGTCGTGGCCGTCTCGCTCGGCCTGTATCGCGAAGAACACTTCGCCCGGCATCAGAGAACGGGTGTCAATCGAATAGCCCGCCACGCGGCCGTCGCCGCCGGCGAAACCGGCGTCCAGCGCATTAGCGATCTGTGCAATTGTCCAGTTCATCCCGCACGTCTCCCGTGCGTTCTTTCTCGCAGCAACTCACGGGCCGTTTCCCGGTCGTCGAAAGGCAGCTTTTCGTCGCCGATCTGCTGGTAGGTCTCATGACCCTTTCCTGCGATTAAAACAATGTCGCCCGGAACCGCTTCATTCAATGCTTTCGCGATCGCTTTGCGGCGGTCCGGCTCTCGAGCGTAGTCAGCGTCCACACGCTGCAAGCCGACTTCTGCGTCCGCCAAAATGCGCATCGGATCTTCTGTGCGCGGATTGTCGGAGGTAAGAATTACGCGATCACTCAACTCGCCTGCCGCCGCGCCCATCAGCGGACGCTTCACGCGATCGCGATCGCCGCCGCAACCAAACACCGTCAGGATCCGCCCGCCCGCCGGGGCCAAACGGCGCGCCGCCGAAATCAAGTTCCGCAGCGCATCGTCAGTATGCGCATAGTCGACAGCCACCAAGAACGGCTGGCCTTCACGGATGATTTCAAACCGCCCTGGCACGGCCGCGCATGCTTCTATGCCCCGGCTAATCGTTTGGAGATCCATCTCCTGCGCCAGGCCCACTCCCACGGCGGCAAGGATATTGGCCACGTTGAACCAGCCGACTAGCGGCGAACGCAGCAAAATCTCGCCCTGCGGCGTCGCCGCGCGAATCTTGAGGCCGTCGTAAGTCGACTCGGCCTCCACCGCGCGAATATCCGCCGGTCCTCGAACGGAAAACGCAAGAGCCTGGATGCCTTCGATCTCCAGCAACCGTCTGCCATAGGCGTCATCCGTATTGACCACGGCAGCGCGGGGGCGGGGACCGTTACCCTCGAACAGCATCCTCTTCGACTGGAAGTAACTCTCCATGTCGCCGTGAAAGTCGAGGTGATCCTGAGTGAGGTTGGTAAAGACGGCGGTATCGAAATGGAACCCGGAAATCCTGCCCAACCGCAACGCGTGAGAGGACGCCTCCAGCGTCATGTGCGTGCCGGAACGTCTTTCCAGTTCTTCGAGCATGCGCACAAGATCCAGCGACTCCGGGGTTGTGTTGGCCGCCGGCAACCAGCGATCGCCGATGCGATAACCCGTCGTGCCGACTAGGCCCGTCGTTGTGCCTGCGGAACGCAAAACCGAGTCCGCCAGATACGCGGTCGTCGTCTTGCCGTTGGTGCCGGTAACTCCGATCAGGCGAATCCGCTGGTCGGGGTCGTCGTAAAACGCCAGCGCCGCAGCAGCCAACGCGCGCCGGCCGTGGCGCACTTGAACCCATACTCCACGGTCGCCATCCGGAGCGGAACGTTCGCTGACAATCGCCGCGGCGCCGGCGGCCCGGGCCATGGGAACATAGCGATGTCCATCGACGTGCTCGCCCGGAAAAGCGAAAAAAACTCCACCCTTGCGAACTTTGCGTGAGTCGTACTCCAACCCCGTCACGGGGATCGACGGAGCGGGTGTTAGGGTTTCGGAATGGGCCAGGAGGGCGTCTAAGGTCATCGCCCGCGTCCCGCCCCGGCCACAAGCCGGCCTAACTCCAGCCGTAGCGCGCCGCCCTCTTCCATCGGCGTCCCTGCTGCAGGGCTTTGTCTAAGCACCACGCCTGCGCCTTGGGAATCCACCCGCAATCCCAGACTCGATGCTTTCGCAATCGCTTGGCGCAACGTCAGGCCCGTCAAATCCGGAGCTATCAGATCGGTCACGCGTAGCGCTTTTCGCGCGCCGGTTTGCGCCGGAGCCGGCAAGTCCTCGGACGGCGCCGGGGCGGATCGCGCCACCAGAATAGATCCATCCGCCGCCGAAGGAAGCGTTCGCCCATCCTCTGGAGTCATCTCCACGAAGTCCGCAAGCATGTCCGCCGGAATGGACTTTCTCTTGGGTGACGGCCGAACCGGCTGGTCGGGCTGAACGTCCAGCAACCTCAGCGCCTGAGCCGTCACGTCACGAAAGATTGGCGCCGCGACCTGGCCGCCGTAGTACTCGCCCTGGGGAGCTTCCAGCACCACCAGCACCACAATTTTAGGATCGTTGATCGGAGCCAAGCCTAAGAAACTCGCGACGTACTCTTCGTGCGAGTAGCGCCCGGTCTCTTTGTCGATCATCTGGGCGGTGCCGGTCTTGCCGCCCACGCGATAGCCGGGCGCCTGCGCCAACCGCCCGGTCCCATTGTCGATGGTGCGCTCCAGCATGGCCCGCATCTGGGCGGCCGTCTTTGCGGAAAGCACTTGTTCCCTTGCAGGCCGCGCGAGAACTTTTTTCTCGCCCTCAACATCGATGGCGTCTACTAGCCGAGGACGCACCAGATAGCCGCCGTTGGCGATGACGCTCATCGCCCGGACCATTTGCAACGGCGTGACCGTCAGTTCGTGGCCCATCGAAATCGAAGCGACCGAACCATCCCGCCAGTAGCGCAGCGGATGGACCACGCCGCTGTCTTCCAGCGGCAACTCGATCCCCGTCGGCTCGCCAAAGTGAAAGGCCTCGGTGATGTATTCTCGGAATCTCTCGGCCCCCAATCGCAAGCCCAGTTTGATGACGCCGACGTTGCTCGAATTCGCCAAGACGTCAGCGACCGATAGGATGTCGTACGCCTTGTGGTCGCGAATCCGGCGGCGGCCCACAAGAATCGATCCGTGCCCGCAATCAATCAACTCGTCCGGCGTGGTGATGCCCGCCTCAAGTGCGGCAGCCACGGTGACGATCTTGAAAGTCGATCCAGGTTCGTAGCGCTCACGGATTCCGTAATTCCAGTCGGCGCCGTCCGTCGCGCGCTCATTCGGATCGAACGTCGGCCAACTGGCCATGGCCAACACATCGCCTGTGTTTGGGTCGGCAACGATCACCGTGCCCTTTCGCGCCCTCGTCTCGCTGATGCCCTCCGCCAAGCGCTTCTCGGCGATCGATTGAATCGTTTCATCAATTGTTAGATAGAGGCTGGAGCCTGGCACCGGCGCCTGGGCGATGGTCGTCTTGTAACTCTGCTGCAAGGCGTCAACTTGCGTGATTTTTTCTCCGTCCTTGCCCTTGAGCTCGTCGCCGTAGAGCATTTCCAGCCCGGCCAAGCCCTTGTGGTCGATGTTCACGAAACCCAAGATGTGCGCGGCGAGTGTACCTTTCGGATAATAACGCTTCGATTCTTGCTCAAACTGCAGGGCAGGCAGATCCAAATCACGCAGTCGCTGGGTGACTCCCGGGTCGGCCAGCCTCCGGAGCCACTGGAATCTGTCGGCGGTCAACTTCTGTTCGATCGCGCTGGCCGGCTCTTCAAGAATTGGAGCCAGCATTGTAGCCATCAAAGCCGGATTGGAGACGCGTCTAGGTATGACGCCGATCGAAGCGGCGGGCGTGCTGAGCGCCAGCTCGACGCCATGACGGTCGAAGATCTTGCCGCGCGGCGCCCGTATAGTAAACTCGCCCTGCTGTTGCCGCTCCGCCCGGCTGGAAAACGAATCGTTTTGGATTACCTGGAGATCCCAAAGCCGGTAGGCGACGGCGCCGAACCAAACGGTCCCGACGACGCCCATGAATAGCAACCGAACGTGTCTGTTGCGAAGAAAAAAGCGAACTGAGGGCTTCTTAGCGGCCGTCGCCGCCTTGCGCTCCTCAGACTGGACTCCCCATCGCATTGTCCCGGCGCCCCCGGAGCGCGTGCTGGCTCAGTTCGCAAACCTTTAAAAAATCAGTCAAGAATTTCGCTGCTGGAGACCTGGCCGGCTCCGTAGGCGCTGGCGACTTCCTTCTGACTCGGCTCTGCCGAAATTCCGTCTTGCCACGTGTAGTTCTCCACCGCAGGCGCGATCAGGCCCTGCGCCGCGGCGAGCTCACTTACCCGGTCCAGGCCGCTCAGCCGGGCGTGGCGAACCCTCAGGTGGTCTTGGTTCTCCACCAGGGCTTGGCGCTTTTCCGTCATCTCTGCAATTCGGTAACCGGATTGTCGCAGCCACGCTCTCGGTCCAAAGCCGAAGGCCAGCACTACCAGCATCAAACCGCCGGCTCCCACCGTGCGGCTCCAATACTTCTTTCCCTCCGGCGCCGAACGCCGACGCACCCCCGCGTTGTCGACGTTCTTGACGTAAAGACCCAGTTCTTCCATAGGCAACGGCTGACCAAAAGCAGACCTCCGGGACAACCCGGCGCGTAAGGCGCGACCGCAACGGACTCCGTCGTAGACGAAGCCCCGCTCTTGATCGTCCAACCACCACGCGCTAGGTTGTCCCGGTCTGCCTTGTCGCTTCTCCTCGACAACGCAACCCGATTCCTTCGCGGCATGCGCTCGCTCGACTTGCTCCCAACGAACCGCCGCTGCCTGTGCCATTGCCTCTACCTCTTCCTCGCCAATACACGCAGCTTCGCGCTTCGACTCGCCGCATTCCGCCGAATTTCTTCTTCCGTCGGACGCACCGCTTTCCGCGTGATCCGCTCGTATTCCTCCGACCGCGCCCACTCCTGGAATGCCCGCTTCACGCGGCCGTCCTCCAAGCTGTTAAAGCTCACCACGGCCATGCGTCCACCCGGTTTCAGAAGCGGCGGCGCAACCCGCAGTAATCTCTCCAGTTGTCCCAACTCGTCATTGACAGCGATTCTCAGAGCCTGAAAAGTCCGTGTAGCCGGATGGATCTTCATCCCGGGAGACCGAGGGACGGCCTTCGCCACGATGCTCGCCAGTCGGGCGGTATCGTGGATCGGCCGTCCTCGGACTATGGCTCCAGCAACTCTTCTGCTCCTCCTCTCGCCGCCCAGCTCATAGAGCAGGTCAGCGATTCGCTTCTCGTCGTAGTGATTGACAATGTCCGCGGCGGTCAACTCTTGACGGCGGTCAAACCGCATATCGAGAAACCCCTCGGACTGAAAACTAAACCCGCGCTCCGCGTCTTCGATCTGCGTGCGCGAAAAGCCTAAGTCGGCCACTACCCCGGCAAGCTGAGCGTCCGGCCCTGCGGCCCGCTCAATCTCTCCAAAACTGCCGTGATAGAAGGTCACCTTATCCTTGAACCGCTCCAGCTTCTCTCCCGCCGCTTCGATGGCCGTCTCGTCTCGATCAATCGCGATCAACCGGCCCGTCGTCAGGCGTTCTAAAATCCGCTCCGCGTACCCGGTGGCGCCAAGAGTGCAATCCACGTAAATTCCGTCGGGCTCAATCTCCAGGTACTGCTCTACTACTTCTAAGAGGACGGGGTAGTGCGCCAAACGTCTCGCCTCACGTCCTCAAGCTTCAAACTCCCAAATTTGCCGCACGCGCGATTTCTTCCTCGCTCAGCGCCGCGCCCGCCAATCGTGTACGATAAGCCTCAGCGCTCAGGACCAATATGTGGTTCTTGGACCACTGCATATGAACCTCGCCCCTCATTCCGGCCTCCTCCCGCAAAGAGGCCGGAATGAGGATGCGTCCTTGGTTGTCCAAGGCTCCGTCTGCCCCATGATGATTCGCCTGGAGCAATATCTTGGTTTTGAGCTCGCCGTCCATCGGCGCGGCGTTCTCGTTCGGTTGCGACAACCGTCGCTCGACCGCTTCCCACTCGCTGACCGGGTAGATGCGAACATCCTTTCCGCTAAGGCTGGTAATAAACACAGCCGGGTTCTCGTACTTCGCAAGCAAGGCGCTGCGGACGATAGCCGGCATCTTGAGCCGAAACTTGTCATCGACGCTGCCTTGATGAGCTCCGCGAAACATTTCTTGCGTCTAAAACCATCACTCGGACCACCTGGCCCTCCACGGTGCTCCAAAACGCTCCATTTTGGGCCACAGCAGTTCCTATAGCTTCTGTGAATGGCTGCGGCATGTCAAGGCCTTTTGACCTCGACGGTACGATTATTGGAAGGCCGCTATATCTTGTATCCGCAGCGGTTTGCAGATACTATTTATGGTTGTGCGATAGACGCTGTTAGAGCCCTTCGAAGAGTGAAGCCATCCAGAAGGGCATGCCTCCGCGCGTCGAAGAGGCGTTTGGGAGCGTTTTTCGGCCATTTTCGGCCGCAAATCGATATGGAAATGGAGACGGAAGCGCAAAGGGTCAAGCCTTCGGGCCCCAAGTGCGAACCTGGCTGGAGGAACAGTGGATAGAAGTGGGGGCCCGGCTTAGCCGTGCAATCTATCTAGTCAACGGCCCCGGCCGCTTCAATAGCCGCCTTGAGATTCCGCAACGAGCGTCCGTGGTCGCTGCCGTCGGACGCCGCTAAGATTTCCATGCCCAATATGCATTTGTCATCCATCTGATGGGCATGGCGAACGATGCCTTGCAGTGCGCCTGCTGGCGTTTCGACGGATAGCAGCTTGCCCTTCGGCAGACTTTGCGCGAGTTCGATACCCAAACCGCTCGCCGATATGTCCCGCGCCACGCCCGGAGCGTTGGTCAAGCCCGCGGACTCCCCTCGCCAAAAGACACGAACACGAAGATCGAGTGAGCGCCTTGGATGCTTTCTTTGTTCTCTTTGAACCGATCGAATAACCGTTTCGACATCCCGTTCGTTGTTCACAACGACCCCCTCTTGGACGATAGCTTGAGTTTCCGGCTATCGCTTCGGCGGCGCAACCGTGAAGCATCCTGGTTTCGATAAGGGAAATTACTAGGCGCGACGGATCTGCGACGGTGGGTGGTCATGACGACGGCTGCTTGCCGCCGCCCCGCTTCACTTGTAACAGCGAACCTAGTTGTTGCCTGGCGATCCCCGCCCAAGGACTATTCGGGTCCAGACGCAAGTACGTCTGCCAATGCTTCACCGCCCGCATCGGCTCGCCGATTCGTTCACAAACTAAGGCCAGATTGTAGTGCGCATCGGCATAGGCGGGATGGATGCGAATAGCATGCTCGTAATGTTCAAGCCCTTCGCGCAAGCGCCCGGTCTCTTCGCAGATGTTGGCCAAGTTGAAATGCGCCAGCGCGTAGTCGTGCGAAATGCTGATCGCGCGACGGTAATGTTCTTCGGCCTTCTTCAATTCGCCGTCGCGGAAGCGCAGCGTTCCCAAGTTCACCCAGGCGCCGGCAGCGTTGGGATTGTATTCCACCGCGGCGCGATACGCCTTCTCCGCTTCCTCTATCGATCCGCCACCTTCTTCCAACGCGAGCGCGCGTTGGAAACATTCTTCGGCCCGGCGAATGCGCTCATCGTCAACAGGACGCGGCGGTATCGAAACCGCTTTCGCTCGCACCGGCGGCAATGGGCCGAAGCTAAACACTAACTGCTGCGTCTCCGGCTGCACCCAACGGCCTGCCGAGTCTTGCACCACAATGCCGGGCGCGTCCCAAACGTAATTCACATCAAGCAGCGGACGGTTCACGCCCATCCGCTTGCGGATGTCGCGCAGCAATCCCTCCACGCGTTCGCCTCGGCGGTGTCGAGAGACTCTGGAGTACAACCGCTTCAGGTTGCGCAACTCACGGAGGTTCGTGAACTCAAAACTCGTTAGCGGATCGTACAGACCTTGCCGTTCCCAGCGCTTGAGTTGAGAGGAGTCAATACCGAGAATGCGAATGACGTCGGAGCGAGAATATGCCTCCGTCGCTTTCCCTGTCACGAGAGCGATTGTAGCCTAAGGCACAGGCTAAACACCAAGACAAACATGCTGTGCAGCGTTTTTGTTTTGAACAACTTGGCTATCATGTACGCTCATGCCAACCGCCGCTGCCCTGATCCCCCGCTCTGTTTTGTTCGGGAATCCCGAACGCACGGGACCGCGCCTGAGCCCTGACGGCTTACGGCTCTCTTACTTGGCGCCCGCTGAAGGCGTGCTCAACATTTGGGTCAAGACCATCGGCCAAGAGGACGATCGCGTCATCACCAAAGACCGCGAAACCGGCATCCGCACGTACTTCTGGGCCGACGACAACCAGACGATTCTCTATCTGCAAGACACCAACGGCGACGAGAACTGGCACGTCTTTGCCGTGAACCCAGAAACGCTGGAAACCCGCGACCTGACGCCCTTTGAAGGCGCTCGTGTCGGCGATCTCATCACCGATCGCAACTATCCGGACGAGATTCTCGTTGGCCTCAACAAACGCGATCCGCAAGTCTTCGACCTGCATCGTATCCGCTTGAGCACGGGAGACGAAACGCTCGAAGCCGAGAACCCCGGCCACTACGTCGGCTGGCTCACCGACAACGATTTCCGCGTACGCGGCGCCATGGCCGCCAACGCCGACGGCGGCTTCGATCTGCTGGTTGCGCAAACTCCCGGCGCCGACTTTGAACCATTCCTCTCTTGGGGCCCCGAAGACAACGGCGGCCCGCAAGGCTTCTCCCCAGACGGCAAGAGTCTTTACATCGAAGACAGCCTCTCGAGCGACACAACCGAGCTTTACGAAATCGATCTCGTCACCAAAGAGAAGACAACCATCGCCAACGATCCGCGCGTCGACGTCGGTCCGGTCATCACGCACCCCGATCTGCATCACATCCAAGCGGTCGGCTTCGCCTTACACAAACTCGAATGGACGATTTTCGATGACGACATCCGCTCGGACTTCGCCGCGCTCGAAGCCATCGAAGACGGCGAGCTTTCCCTCGTCAGCCGCGACAAGGCCGACGCGAAGTGGCTTGTGGCATTCGCATCCGATACGCAACCGGCGCGCTACTACGCCTGGGATCGTAATGCGCGCAGCGCCGAGTTTCTCTTCAGCGCGCGTCCTGAACTAGAGCAATATGAACTCGCGCCCATGCAGCCCGTCACGATCCCGGCGCGCGATGGACTCGAGCTCGTCTCCTACCTCACCGCGCCCGTCGAGGCGAAGCGGCCTGTGCCGTTAGTCCTCAACGTGCACGGCGGCCCATGGGCGCGCGACGAATGGGGCTACGACCCGGAAGCTCAATGGTTTGCTAGTCGAGGCTACGCCGTGCTGCAAGTGAACTTCCGCGGCTCCACCGGCTTCGGCAAGAAGTTTCTCAACGCAGGCAACCGCGAATGGGGCGCCAAGATGCACGACGATCTATTGGACGCCGTTGAGTGGGCTGTCGGCGAAGGCATTGCCGACCGTGACAAGATCGCTATCTACGGCGGCAGCTACGGCGGTTACGCCGCGCTCGTCGGCGCCGCTTTCACGCCCGGCGTCTTCTGTTGCGCCGTCGACATCGTTGGCCCCTCAAGCATTTGCACGCTGATCGAATCCATTCCGCCCTACTGGGCGCCGCTCATGCATCAGTTCCGCGTCAAAGTCGGCGACATTGAAACCGAACGCGACTTTCTCGAATCGCGTTCGCCCTTATTCAAGGCCGACCAGATTCGCATCCCCATGCTAATCGCACAAGGGGCCAACGACCCGCGCGTCAAACAAGCCGAGGCCGAGCAGATCGTCGAAGCTCTGCGCAGCAAGGGCAAAGAAGTCGATTATCTGCTATTCGAAGACGAAGGCCACGGCTTCTCCCGCCCCGAAAACCGCATGGCCTTCTACGCCGAAGCCGAACAGTTCCTGCAACGCCACCTCGGCGGCCAGGCCGAACCGCCCACGGAGGGAGAGCAGGCACGCATCGCCTCTCTCAGAAAGTAGTCGCGCCGCCAGGCGCAAGGCCCCAGCGGGGCGGCATAGGGTTAGCCCGGTACGTAAGTGCCGGGCGACGATTCCCCGACCACCCTTTCTCCTACTCGTCCGAGCGCTAAGCCCCAGCGGGGCGACATAAGGTTAGCCCGGTACGTAAGTGCCGGGTCACTGATTCCGTGGGCGCCTTCTCCTGCTAACTCCTCACACCCCTGCGCCCGCCAGGGCGCCATTGCAAACGACACCGACGGTCCGGCTTCGGTCGTCCGACTGTGAACGGCCAGTCTCTGGAGAAATTTTCGCACTCCTCAAACGAGGCTAAATCGGCCACGGCCGCTCTGGCCTCCGACGGTGTCGCCGAGCCGCCCAGCAGCTTCAGCACGAGCAAGAGAGGGTTTAGGTAGCGCGCGAAGTGCTATCCAACTTCCACGGTTCTACGAAGTTTAGCCGGACTGTTGAATTGCGAGCCAGTCGAGTCGGATGTTTCCTCAGAACGTCTCATGCTCTACCCGCATCCCCCTTTCAGTTACAATCCCCAAAGCGCGGCCGTCGACTCATCTTGAGCGATCGTCATGCGGAAAGGAGAAAAACAACTTGGCAACCTACGAATGCGAAAAGTGCGGAATGAGCGTCAATGCCACCTGCGGCAAGTGCGGCGCGGCCCTAGTCAATGACACGCTGGAACTAGAAGGCGGCAAGACCGTACAAGTCTCCAAATGCCCTAACGGCCACGGCAAGATTAAGTCGCCGATGTGCTGCGGCCAAGACATGAGTTGTTCAGTCTAAGCCGATCGCAGCATCCGCTGGGAGTCATGGCCATGTCGATGCGATCCGCCCGATGCCTGCTCTTCCTGCTCTATGTCGGCTCCTGGGTCTTGCCTGCGCAAGATCTCCCCGATCCAGCCCGGTTCGAGTCGGCGATTCAGAAGTTTGAAGCCGAAGACAAAGACCACCCGCCGCCGCGCGGCGCCATCGTACTGACCGGGAGTTCCAGCATCACCCGCTGGAACGGTCGGTCCATCAAAGACCTTGCACCCCTGACGGTTATCCCACGCGGATTCGGCGGCAGCGTGATGAACGACGTCCTTCACTATCTCGATCGGGTCGTCATCAAGTACCAACCCCGAGCGGTCGTCATCTACGCCGGCGACAACGACACGGAGGCTTCCAGGGCATTGCCCAAGACCATGATTCTCGACCAACTGTCGCGGATCATCGCCAGAATCCACGAGGCGCTTCCCAAAACGCGCATTTATGTCCTCTCGGTCAAGCCCAGCGTGCGCCGCTGGGACGTTTGGCCGCAGGCGCAAGCCGTCAATGCCGGCTATCAAGAAATCGCCGCCAACGATCCCCTGGTGTATTACATCGACGTTGCAACGCCATTCCTAGACGAGGACGGCAACGTCATGACCGACGTCTTCGTCCAGGACAACCTGCATCATAACGAGCTGGGAACGCTCATCTGGGGTTCGACGATCCGCGCCGCTTTGATGCCTCACGAAGCGCGATACGAGTAGCCCCGCCTAGTGGCTGCCCTCGGGGTGGGGCTCGAAGTCCTCGATCGGCAACCCAAGGTGCACCGCCGTCTGCAAGCCGCCCGAGGCGTGGTCCAGGATATGGCAGTGGAGCATCCACGTTCCTGGACGCTCGTCGAACCTCACCAACAAGCGCCGTGTCTGCTTGAAGGGGATGTCTACCGTGTCCTTCCACTCGTACGGCCTCACCGGCTCGTCGTTCTCGTCGAGAACCATGAAGAAGAATCCATGCAAGTGTAGCGGGTGTGACCAGGGCGTCGTGTTGTGGATTGTCCAGATTTGCGTGTCGCCAATGTCGGCCAGAACCGGCTTCGTCTTCCAGTACGGCAAGTGATTGAAGCCGTATTCGAAGCGCTTGGTGCGCGGGTCTTGATCGATCGTCAACTCCATCTCGCGTAGAATGGCGCCTTCGGTGCTGTAGGGAGTAATCTCCCGATGTATTTCCGGTAATGGCGGACCCTTGTACTCGGGCTGGTCCGTGATCGTAAGGGCTATAAGGTTCTCGTAGGTACGCAGCTCCGTGCTGCCGTAACCCCGGTCGAAGAGTTGCGAGATCAACATTAGTTCCTGGCCCGGGGCTCCACGCGGGTAGACGATGATGTCGGCACGCTCGCCAGCGCCCAACACGAGCGATTCCTCCTCGACCGAATACTCCATCAAACCGCCGTCACCGCCGATACGGGTGAACGTGAACTCAGGGCCTAGGTCGAGGTTGTAATAGCGGCTCTTCGCCGCGTTGACGATGTGCCAGCGCTGCGGAGCGCCTGAGCGCGCTAACAACCGCGGCGTCTTCTTCCCGTTCACGAGCACGTGGTTGCCCTCGCGCCCGAATGCCATGCCCGCCGAGCCGCCGGAGTGGGGGTCTTCAAGTTTGCCCACATCATTGACGGCGATGTCGCTCAGCAGGATCACCAACTCGTCCTCTACGCCAACTGTCTTGGCCTCGGCAGGATCCTCGGCCCAGAATGCCCCGTAAAGGCCATAGCCCACCTGCATCGCGGACATGACGTGCGGGTGGTACCAGTAGAGGCCCGCATCCGGCACGACAAAGTCGTACGTGAACGACCCGCCCGGATGGACAGGATGCTGCGAGTACCCCGGCACGCCGTCCATGTCGATCGGGATCCGCAGGCCGTGGTAGTGGATCGTCGACTCGGCGGGCAACGAGTTCTTGAAATGCACAATCAGCCGATCGCCCACGTTGACGTGGATCATCGGCCCCGGAATCATCCCGTTATAGGTCCACGCTTCAACGACTAGGCCCGGCTCCACTTCGAACGGAGCCACGCGTGCCTCAAGCTCAATTTCAACGATGTGAGGATCCGGGTTCAGATCGGGCGCCTCGGGCATCCGGATCGATTCGTCCCATCCAGGCGCCTGCAGCGACTGCTGCGCCCGCGCCGGCGCAACTGCCGCCCCCATCGCTGCCGCGAGCATCAGTGTCAGTCCAAGTCGTTTTCTTGCCAGCATTGACGTCATCTGTTAATCATCCTCCGTCCCGGCGGCCAGCTGCATTTACCTAAACAAGTATACTACATACATCTTTAACGGGACAGCCCTCTCCGGAGCCATGCGGTACAATCCCTGCTTTGTGGGCGGCTCGGGCATAAGTCGCTACGATCCAATCCAATAGCGGAAAGCAAACAATGAAGACCTGCATCGTAGGGGCCGGAGCCATAGGAGGTCTAATCGGGGCCAGACTCGCGCTCTCCGGCGAAGAGGTTACGTTGATCGCGCGAGGTCCGCACTTAGCCGCGATCCGCGATAACGGCCTAAAGCTGATCTCGGCGGAAGGTGATGAGCAAGTGGCCCGGAATGTCGGCGCTACCGACAAGATCAGCGAGGCCGGCGAGCACGACGTCGTTGTCCTAGCGCTCAAGGCACATCAGATAACCGAAGTCGCGGCTGACTTGCCTGCCCTATTCGGCGCCGAGACGGTTGTCGTCACTGTGCAAAACGGTATCCCTTGGTGGTATTTCTACAAGCACGGCGGAGAGTACGACGGCAAGCGTTTAACTTCGCTGGATCCCGATGGAGCGATCGAGCAAAATATCGATGCCCGGCGCATCATCGGCAGCATTGCTTATCCGGCAGCCGACAAGCCGTCTCCGGGAGTCATCCGCCACGTCGAGGGCCTGCGCTTTCCCTTGGGCGAATTGGACGGAGCCAAGACGGAAAGGGTCAAGGCCATTTCTGAAGTCTGGAGCCGCGCGGGCTTTCGCGCCCCCGTTCTCACCGACATCCGCGGTCAGATCTGGCTCAAGGCCTGGGGCAACCTCTCCTTCAATCCGATCAGCGCATTAACCGGGGCCACTCTGGCGGAAATGTGCCGCTTTGCTCCGACGCGCCGGCTTGCCGCCGACATGATGGCCGAAGCGAAAGAGGTCGCCGAAAAGCTCGGGGTGACGTTCCGCCACACCATCGAGCAGCGCATCGAAGGAGCCGAACAAATCGGCGAACACAAGACCTCGATGCTGCAGGACGTCGAGGCGGGCAGGCCGCTTGAAGTCGAAGCCCTGATAGGCGTCGCGGCGGAACTCGGCCGCCTAACCCGCACGCCCACGCCCTCGATCGACGCCATCTACGCCTGCGTCAAGCTCCTGGCGCGGAAAGTCTGCTCCTAGCCGCGCGCTACTGCTCCGTCGCCGCCAACGCCGCCGCCGGGACTTCGCTCTTCGACGGCAGCGGGATCTTCTTCAAGCGAATGGCCATCACCAAAGCGAGGGCGACTAACATCGCGCTTCCGAAGAAGGCGGGTCTCCAAGATCCGGTAGCTTCAAAAACCGCGGCCGCCGATCCGCCCGCGATGAGGGCCGCCACGCCCTTGGTGCTGTATAGGAAGCTGTAGTTTGAGCTGGCGTTCTTCGCTCCGAAAAAGTCGGCCGAGGTCGATGGAAACAGCACATAAACCGGGCCCCAGGTGAAGAACACCAGAGCCATTGCGATCACGAACATCACCGAGCTCTGGGCGCCGATGGTGGCAACGCCGATCAACGCGAGCGCCTGTATGAAGAAAGCGATTTGCATGGCTCCTTCGCGTCCGATGCGGTCGGAGACCCAGCCCCAAAAGACGCGCCCACAGCCGTTGGCCACGGGATTCAGCGTGAGCGACACAGCCAGCGCGCCGCTCGCCACTCCGAACGTCGCCGCTACCTGCGACACCTGCGCGGTGGCCAACAATCCGCCGATTCCCATCATCAGCATCATGGCGTAGAGCCAGTAGAACTGGTAGGTCCGCAACATCTCGCCGGAGTTTAAATTGACCGTCTGATTGCGCAGACTGGAGGACTTCTTCGCCGCGCTGACGGACGCCGCAGCTTGTCCCGTCCCGCCAAGGAACTGCGCTGCCGCGATAATCAAGATACCCTGCAAGACGCCTGTATAAAGGAACGCCGATTGATAATCATGGACGCGCAAAATATAGCGAACCGGTTCTGCGTAGAGCGCCGACCCGGCCCCGAATCCCGCTGCGATGATGCCCGACGCAAATCCGCGGCGGTCAGGGAACCACTTCAGCGCGACGCCGATAGATCCGCAGTAAACGATCGCGGCCCCGAATCCGGCGAGTCCGTAGAAGAAGTAGAGCGCGGGGAGCGATTCCACGTATGCTAGCCCTCCCCATCCAATGCCGCACAAGATTCCCGCGATCGACATCAGCAGGCGAGCGCCTTTCGCGTCGATCAGCCAACCGGTAAGCGGCATGGCCCAAGTTTCCAGCGCAATGAATATAGAAAAGGCCCACTGGATCTCAGAGAGTTCCCAACCTTGCGCGTCGCGCAGAGGCTGAACGAACTGGGTCCACGCGTACTGCAGGTTCGCGATCTGAATCATCGCGACGACGGCGGCGGTCAAGCGTATAGAACGGTTCACGCTACGGCTCCTTTGCGTTTTCTAGGGAGAGCTTGATGCTCAGCTTGAGCAACCCAAGGTCGGTCTCGCGGGTCTGGTTGGCAAGCATATTCTTGATCAGCTCCATCCGCAACAGCGTGGGCACTCCCGGCTAGTCCGCCGCGGACTTGACGTAGCATACACGGTTGAGGGCGATACGGCTAATCAAAGCTGCTCAAGAAATGAAAGTTACATTACGCCGCCGCGGGCCGGACGCATTGTTCCGGGCAACCGTCTCGGCTATGCTGTTTCCTGTGCCGAAAGGGCCGACCCTCAAAAATGACAAATTTAACGGTTAGAGAGCTTGTTGCGAGAAACAACGACGAATCGCCCGCCCTCCTAGCAGAGGATCGCGGACCGCTTTCCTACGGTGCATTGGGTCGCCATATCGACGCGACAGTAAAGGCGCTGAACCAGTTCGGCATCGGCCGCGGCGACTCCGTGGCCTTCGTTTTACCGAACGGCCCCTTGTCGGCGACGGCTTTCTTGTCGCTGTCATGCGCCGCTACCTGCGCTCCGCTCAATCCGGGTTACCGCGAAGACGAGTTCGAGTTCTATCTCAGCGATCTTCAGGCGCGCGCACTGGTCATGGAAGAAGGCGCCGATTCGCCGGCAATTGCCGCGGCTCGGAAACTCAACGTCCCGATTCTCGAACTAAAGGGCGACGGGACAGCCGGCGCCTTCACTCTAAGCGGAACGCCCGGAGCAGCGCCCGCGAAGGGCGGACTCGCCGAGCCGGACGACGTGGCCATGGTGCTGCATACATCCGGGACAACCGCGCGTCCGAAGATCGTACCCCTAAGCCATCGCAATGTTTGCGCCTCCGCGGCCAACATCGCCAATACGCTGAGCCTCAAGCCGCAAGACGTCTGCATGAATGTGATGCCGCTGTTCCACATTCACGGTCTCATCGGGGCGCTGCTCTCTTCGATTGGGGCAGGCGCGACGGTCCACTGTACGTCGGGCTTCAACGCAATGAAATTCTTCGGTTGGTTGGATCAGGTCAAGCCCACCTGGTACTCGGCCGTGCCCACGATGCATCAGGCGATCTTGTCCAGGGCTGCCAGGAATGAAGACATCGTCGAGAGGAGCGCGCTGCGTTTGATTCGGTCGTCCTCGGCGGCGCTGCCTCCTCAGGTGCTCGCTCAGTTGGAAGAGCTGTTCGGCGCTCCAGTCGTTGAGGCTTACGGCATGACCGAAGCCTCTCACCAGATGGCCAGTAATCCTCTGCCTCCTCGTCCCCGTAAGCCTGGCTCCGTCGGGCCGGGCGCGGGACCGGAGGTCGCCGTAATGAACGAAGCAGGCGATATTCTGCCTCGGGGAGAAACAGGCGAGGTTGTCATTCGAGGAGATAACGTCACTATTGGCTACGCGCGAAACCCCGAGGCCAATAAGACCGCCTTTACGAACGGTTGGTTCCGTACCGGCGACCAGGGACGCCTTGACGAAGACGGCTATCTCTACCTCACCGGCAGACTCAAGGAGATCATCAACCGCGGAGGCGAAAAGATATCGCCGCGCGAGGTCGACGAAGTCTTGCTGGACCACCCAGCCGTCGCTCAAGCGGTCGTCTTCGGCATGCCCCATCCGAAACTCGGAGAAGAGATCGCCGCCGCGGTAGTCTTAAAGCCGGAGAGCAGCGCAACGGAGCAAGAACTCCGGTCGTTCGTTTTGGAACGCCTCGCCGATTTCAAGACTCCCCGCAAGGTCCTCATCCTCCCCGAAATTCCGAAGGGGCCCACCGGCAAGATCCAGCGAATCGGCCTCGCCGCCAAGCTGGGGCTCGCCGGCTAACTATATCGCCTCATCTCCCTTAGCACGTCGCAGGGCTATGGGATACTGAGCGCCATGTCGGCCGATCGACAAGGCGCTGTTGATCCTCGCGTTCGTATCGGTCATGTCCATCTAAAGACCGCCGACCTTGCTCGGGCCCTGGCGTTCTACGAAGGCGTGTTGGGCTTGCAAGTGACGCAACGAATGGGCTCAAGCGCGGCGTTCCTTTCAGCGGGCGGCTATCACCATCACATCGCGCTCAATACCTGGGAGTCGGCGGGAGGATCGCCGCCGCCGGCAGGGACGACGGGGCTCTATCACTTGGCCATCTTGTATCCCACGCGCGCGGCGCTGGCGGCCGTGTTGCGGCGCGTGCTCGAAGCAGGCATTCAATTGGACGGCGCGGCCGATCACGGCGTAAGCGAAGCGCTTTATTTGCGCGACCCCGACAACAACGGCGTGGAGTTGTATCGCGACCGGCCGCAGGACGAGTGGCCGCGCAATCGCGACGGAGGGCTGGCGATGTACACCCGGCCGTTGGATCTGCAAGCGCTGCTGCGGGAAGCCTCGGTCTCTCCGGCCGCTGCCGTCGAAAGCCCAGGCAGCGGGCCGCCTGATCTATAAGCCCTCGGATCGCCTATCCGTTAAGGCAATCGCGTAGAGTGGTCGTGGATGATACGCCAGCCGGCATCGCTCTTACGCATCACAAGCGAGAAGATGCCGTGCGCCGGACCTCCATAGTCTTCGCCGCGCTCGAGCCGGTAGCGGCCGGTCACAATGGCTAGGTCGTCGCTCAACGGCCGCGCCTCAAGCTCAGAAAACTCCGTCCTGCCCATGTGATCTTGGTCGGGGTAATCGCGGCGGTAGCGGGCAAGCACCGCGGCGGTTCCCCTGGCGACTTCAGCGCCGACGAAAGTCGTCTCGGGAGCCGCCTCATACGATTCCATGAATCGTTCAATGTCGCCGCTATTCCAAGCGTCAACCGATTCGATCAGCGGCCTCAGGATCTCTTCAGCCTGTGCATCGCGCGGCGTATTCCGCGAATCTTGTTCCGGCGACGGGACGGAACCGCACGCAGTAAGCAGAAATCCGCATAAGACGATTGTCGACAAGAATGCTTTCATCGGTAGTTGCTCACTCGAAGCATACCCGAGTGCTCCCGCCCGCCACCTGTTCTACCTGAGCAATGCTTGTGCGGAAGATCGACGTCGCCAGGGACTGGCTCGGATTTTCGCGACCCACGAAATCAGTTGTTTCCATCGGGCGTCGCCCGCGAAAATCCGTGCCTGTACCTTTCTCGAGTCATCCAGCGCGCCAGAATCATTCTTCCACAGCTTCATCCCTTGAGCCTTCTCAGGGAATTGCCGAACCGCTAGCGGCTCGCTGCCGCGTTAGTGCAGCAGCTAGCCATTTACCTATAAGCGGCGTATACGCACGTTGCGGAACTTGACAGTTCCGGATCCGTACTGCAGGGAAATCGGACCACTGCTGAAACTGTCGTCCGTCCCGTCGACCGTCTTGACGCCATTCAGGTAGACGACGATATGGTCGCCTTCCATCGTGATGTCATAGGTGTTCCATTTGTCCCATGTATCCAGCGCCTCGCTCGGGGGCAGGAAGTTCGGAATGCCGCCGGTGCGGCCGCTCTGATCGGGACGATCGTCGTAGATGTTCGCCTCGTAGGCAGTGGTATCCGTGATGGATTCAGGATTCTGGATGCGCATGTAGACACCGCTGTTGGCGCCCTCGTGGTTCCAGAACTCGGCCTGGATTTGGAAGTCCGAGAAGCTTTCGTCCGTGACGAGATGACTGACCCCGGAGGCCGCGTCCGCGACAAGTTCATCGCCTTCCCAGTGCCAGTTGGCGTCCCCCACGGTGTGCCAACCCTCCATGGATTCCGTCAGCTCCGACCAACTGGATTCCGGCGAGCTGGCTTCGGGCGAACCAGCCTCGGGCGAGTCGGCTTCGGGTGTGGAAGCGCACGAAGACAGCAGCAGGCCAGCCACGGCGATGGAAAGTCCTATTTTGATTGTTTTGTTCATCGGTTACTCCGCTCCTCTTCAAGAGATTCTGTTTATCGGCTATCGGTAATTGTCACTCACTAAGAGGCAAAGTCTCTATGTGTCTTCTGTGCGACTCGGCTGCGCTGCGGCAAATCAGTGGACTTGCCCCTTCCCGGCGACCGGGAACATCATCGGGCGCAGCGCCGACAGCGGCGACGACCTACCGTCGATCCTCTTGGCGCCAGCATTCATCAGCAACACCACTTGCGGATCGCTGCGGCGTACAACATGGCGCCGCGGTCGAGCTGTTCGAGCGCAACCCACTCGTCGTGCGTGTGGGCCTGGGCGATGTCGCCTGGACCAAAGACGACCATTTGCTTCAGGTCGCGGAACATTCCGCCGTCAGTACCGTAGCAAACGGTCCGCGGCGCTTCGCGGCCGGCGAGTTCAAGCATCTCGGTTACGAACGCTGACTTCGGATCGAAATACAATCCGTCGGCTTTCGATCTGATCTTGAAATCGATGCCGCACTCGCTGGCCGCGGCACGCGCGCGGTCGATCAGCTCTTCGCCATCGATCCCGGGCGGCGGGCGAAAGTACACAGTGCAGACCGATTGCGGGGCAGTGATATTGAGCGCCTTTGTATGGTCGTTAATGCCGATGTTCCAACTGATTCCCGGCGGATCGAACTCCTTGTGCTGCCACCGTTGATCGGCCTCGGTTTCATCGTGAATGCGTTTCATCTCGACAAGAAACGGAATCATCGCCAGGTTCGCGTTGATGCCCTCGCGAGTGCTGGAATGCGCCGCCCGCCCGCGTGAGGTAGCAAAAAAACCATACGTCCCTTTGTGGGCGTAAACGACTTCCAGCCGTGTCGGTTCGCCGATGATTCCACGCGTGTCGCCGGCCGCCATTTCCCGGAATAGCTCCGACCGTTCGGCGACTTGTTTCGCGCCGCCGTAGCCGATTTCTTCGTCTGCGGTGCAGGTGATGTACAGCGGATGTTTCTGCTCGGCGGCGGGAATCTGCTCGGCAGCGGCGAGCATACAACTGATCGAGCCTTTCATGTCGCAGCTTCCGCGGGCATACAGCCGGTCGTCTTTGACGGTCGGCTCGAACGGCCCGTGCTCGTCGGTGAACCAGGGATCGGCGGGGACAACGTCGGTGTGTCCGAAATAGGCGAGTCCGCCGGTTCCGTCACCGCGCTTGCCGATGACGTTAGCCTTACGCACGCCGTTTTCGTCGTCATATTCCACTCGTTCGGTACGAAACCCGAGTTTGCCGAGCGTTTCTTCGACGAAGTCGGTGACCGGGACGTTCGATAAGACGCTGGTGGATTCGAAAGATGTCAGCTTCTTCGTATATTCAAGAGCATTCATGATTGAGATAGGCTTCTTGCTCGCAAAGCGGCGCGGTCCGGTTCGAGCGTTATGGTGCTGGAGTTGCGATTGTAACGAATCGCCGATTTTCTGCGAAGCTGCACTGCCCGCTCGGTAGAATCCAGGCTGATGGCTTCACACTTCAGACAAGCCCGCTGATAGCAAGCGGCGTAGAATGTTGCCGGAGATCCCATGAGCCGAATCCTATTCCTTCTGGCCGTCCTCTATCTCGCCTATGCCGCCTCCGCACAAGTTCCCAACACTGTCTTCCTAGAACAACTCACCTGGGACGAAGTGCGCGACGCGGTCGCCGCCGGAACGACCACCATCATCGTGCCCACCGGCGGCACCGAGCAGAATGGTCCGCACATGGCGCTCGGCAAACACAATGTGCGCATCGCCCACAACGCCGAACTCATTGCGCGGCGCTTGGGAAACACTCTGGTCGCGCCCGTCGTGGCCTACGTCCCGGAGGGCGGCATCGATCCGCCCACCGGCCACATGCGCTTCGCCGGAACGATCAGCGTACCCGACCCCGTCTTCCGCCAGGTGCTCGAATACGCCGCCCGAAGCCTCAAGGTCCACGGATTTCGCGACATCATATTCATCGGCGATAGCGGCCCCAACCAACCCGGCCAAAATGCCGTCGCGGAGACGTTGAGCGCAGAGTGGGCCGGTTCCAACGTGCGCGTGCACGCCATCGCCGGCTACTACCGCGCCGATCCCGAAGGCGATGCAGCAGAAATGATCAAACGGGGCATCCGCAAGGAAGAAATTGGCAACCACGCCGACGTCCGCGATACGTCGCATTTGATGGCGATAGCTCCCGACATGGTTCGCACAGCGAAGCTCCAGCCAGGCAACGGCGAGAACGGCGTCCAGGGCGATCCGCGCCGCTCCACGCCCGAGATCGGCCAAGCGCTAGTCGAAAGAACCGTCGTGCGCACCGTCGACCTCATCCGTAAATCCATGGCCGCGCGTTAACGCGGACCTCTCAGCGCTTGGCGCCCCCTGCTAGGCTGAATTTGAAAGGCCCGCTCTCAGAGCGGGCCTTTCCTTTTCGAGGTCAACATGTCCAACATTCCGCTTTTCGACAGGCTCACGCAGCCCCAGCGGGTCGCTCTGCTTTCCATCATGGTTGGTGATTCGCCCGGTAGGACTGCGTATCTAGCCAAGGTCACCGAGCGCACCATCCGCCGCTGGCGCGGGCAGCCCCTTTTCCAAGCAGCTCTCGCCGATGCCCGCCGCGACTTCTTCTCCGCCTGCCGCTCGCACCTCAACACTTCGCTCGCCGTGGCCTTAGAAGCGCTGGTGGATTCCGCGACCTCCACCGCGGATCGGAGCGTACGTCTGAAAGCGGCTCTCGCCCTGCTCGACCGCATCGCGCATACCGAAATGTCCGCTAAACCGCTTCCCGAAGGGCCTCAGCCTAGCGAAATCAACCGCTTAGGGGAAATATCCGCCGGACAGAACCGGACATCGGCGGACATCAGCGGGCCTGAGCGGACGTTCACGGCCGCCAAACGGACAGTAGCGGACGACAACGGACCCGAGCGGCTCTCTATTCCAAACAGCTAATCTGGGCACGCCATGGCGCGCATCGAGCCCACACCCCGTACAACCATTCGCCGAAGACCCCCGCGCGGCGCGTACGATCGCGAAGCCATCGAAGCGATCCTCGACGAGGGATTCCTCTGCAATATCGCCGTTGTGATCGAGGGACGCCCGCTGGTGCTGCCGACTTCCTACGCCGCGGGCGTTTTGGTGCCGGACTACATCGCGAAGTTAGGGACCACTTTATGTCCAGCTCCAGCCTTTGCGGAAGGTGGGCTTGATGAACTCGTTGGCCGCTTCGTTGTTGGTGACGCGCATATTGGCGTGGTCCCACTCGAGCTTGCCTTCAAAGCGCAGCGCCAGAACGCCGAGCAAAATCCACTCAGTGAACGGCCCCGCGACGGAAAAATCCGAACTCGCCGGTGAGCCTCCCTTGGCCGCGCGAATCCAATCCTGATAATGACCCGGCGAGCGAGTGAGCAACTCAGGCGGCATGGCGTAGTAATCGTTACGCCGGCGCGGCAACAGGTGAACCGACTCGGCATAGGTGTCGGTCGCCATGTAGCCTTTACTCCCGACAAACAGCGCGCCGTTCGCTTGTGCCCGCGCTTCAAACTTGTCGATATCCTCCTGCGTTCGGTCGGGTGTCTCGGCCATCCTGCGCATCGAACGCTCGCTGATCGGGATCAACCGTTCGCCCTTTAAGTCATCGGGACGATAAGCCGCGTCCTCTGCGCCGTCATACCAAAAGACCTTCACTGCCGGCATGTTCCGGCGCGCCGGGAAATCGAAACGAATCACCGACTTGGTCGGGAACGTGTAGGGATTCTTGCCTTCCTGCTTCAGCACTTCAACGCTGGTCGGCGCTTCCAACATCAGCGCCATGTTAGTGGAACCAAGGATGTGGCACGCCATGTCTCCCAGGGCGCCGCAGCCGAAGTCGTACCATCCGCGCCAGTTGAAAGGAGCGTAGAAGTCGCCGTTGTAGGGCCGATCGTCGGCGATGCCGAGCCACGTATCCCAATCCATCGTCGGCGGGATAGGCTGCTTGGGCGGAATCTTATCGATGCCTTGCGGCCAGATGGGGCGGTTCGTCCAGGCATGTACTTCGGTGACGTCGCCGATCTCGCCCGACCAGATGATCTCCGCCGCGCGCCGCGTGCCGTCTTCCGAATAACCCTGATTGCCCATCTGCGTGGCGACGCCATACTTGGCGGCGGCCTCGGTCAGCTGGCGCGCTTCCCAAATCGTTCTGGTGAGCGGCTTCTGACAATAAACCGCCTTGCCGCGCTCCATGGCCCACATCGAGGCCATGCCGTGCATATGATCGGGCGTGGCGACAATGACGGCGTCGATCTCGCTGTCCTGCTGGTCGAGCATCTTGCGAAAATCCTTGTGCCTCTTGGCCTTCGGATAGCGCTCAAAGCTCTCCGCCGCGCGAGCGTCATCGGGATCGGCCAGAGCGACGATGTTTTCGCCGGCGCAACCGGCCAAGTCGGAACGGCCCTTGCCGCCGGCGCCGATCGCTGCGACGTTGAGCTTCTCGTTGGGCGACTTATAGCCAAGCCTGCCAAGTTTCGGTATCGCTCCAAAGCCTCCCGCGGGTATAGCCGCGGTCAAGAGCGAACCAAAAAAGAAATGGCGGCGAGTGGTTTTATCCTTCATCGTTGGGCCCTACTTCTCAAAAATGTTACCAGCACGCACAGCATATCGGAGGAAGGCGTAAGGCGCAAATCAGCGGCTATCGGTGTGCGCTCAACGCAATTACGTTGTACCGTCGCGCGGCGGTTTTTGCCAGGTATACGAAGAACTACAACAGCGGCAGGGCGCCGGTGATCTTGTCGATCTCCGCCGATGTCGCTGGACCGAGGCCGATACAGGTCAGCGTGCCGGCGGGGACAACGGTGCGGCCAGCGTCGTGAATCAGGGCGATGGGAATCCCGGCTCCCGCGGCTTGGTCTTGAATCTCGCGAAGTTGGGTCTCGCTGCGGGCGGCGAGGACGACTTTAGGCATGCCCATGTTGAGCCACGCTTCTTGCGCCGCACGGTCAGCGTGCAAGAATGCCGCGACAGCCGCGTGGGCGACTTGTGCAGCGAGTTTG
>CAZYOX010000006.1:0-31088 GCA_964649285.1 uncultured Bryobacterales bacterium
AGCGCCAGAACTCCAACTCATCAGGTGTCGGCACGGGGCGTTGCAGGGGGCCGACCCGCGTCGGTGATGCGGCGTTGTCCACGGTCACCTGCCGATGATCCGTCCCGTCGATTCCCACGCCTTGATCGCGGGCGGAAAGAACTCGTTGTACGAGTGGTACACCACCGGTGTGCGGGTCTCCCCTGCGCGCCGCAGGTATCCCTCCGACGAGCGGTAGAAGTCGTGGCCCGAGGCCTGGTCCGGCAATGCGCCGTCGTCGACCGCCGACCACTCCCAGTCCACTCCGTCGACTTCGTAATACATGTGCTCGGGGAAGGTGTCCGGGCGGTACTTGATGTCCCGCGCGGCGACATCGGATGTGCAGTGCAATACCTGATCGTCGCCCGTGGCGATCAACGAGAAGTTGAAACCATCGGCGCCGTAGCAGATGTGTCCCATTTCAATGGAGCCATCCGAATACTCGGTGCCGAACGGCGTCCACGCCAGTTCCACGCCCTTGAAGTAATCGCTGTTGCGCCATGTGACCCCGGGTGGCAGATAGCACTGGTCCAGCCAGAGGAAGCCCTCGGCGGGCATACCGAACGCAGTGCCGGACACCCGATGCTGCAACGACGTGTACAGCAGCGGCGTCGGTCCGCTTGGCACGTACACCTGCATGCCCGGGCCGATGCGTCGACCACTGAACTGCAACTCATCGCCTTCGTGGTAGCGCAATTCGGAATCGGTGCGCGCCAACTCGAACGGCTGACCGGTCGAGTAGCCCGCAGCCGGCACGAGCTGAATGGCGGCAGAGGGATACAAGTTGTATCGGGTGATCTCGTTCAGCCCCTGCGTTTTCTTCAGCTCCATGAACGCCGAGTAGGGGACCATCTCCCCCCCTTCGTTCTTAACGAAGAGGTCGTCCAGGTCCCTAGGCATCCGCCGGAACTGCGGCCAGGCCTGAACGTAAACCTTGTAGAACTGGTTAAAGCGAACAAAGCCCTGCTCGTAGGTGCTGCCAATGAGGATGTTGAGGTTGTTCAGCGCATCCTGAATTGACACCCCCTTCTGCATGGCCGCATCGTTGTTGATGACCACCTCGTACTGTGGGTAGTCGGATGCATAGAACGTGAACACACTGCCCACTTCTTCACGTTCCTCCAGCGCGGCGATGAATTGTTCGTTGATCTCACCCAGTTGCTGGTAGTCGGGAGTACTCGATTGTGTTTGATCCAGGACGCGCAAGGCTATCCCGCCTGCTGCGCCGAAGCCGGGAATCGCAGGCGGCTCGAAGAACTCTAGTTTGACGTTCGTCATTTCGCTGGTCTTTTCCTCGAGCTGTTCGATGATCTCGGACGATGTCTGCGTTCGTTCGGACCAATCGTCGAGGTTGATGATGGCCGTCCCCGCGTTCGAGCCGCGACCTTCCGTCAGCACTTCGTACCCCGCAACCGATGTGACGCTGCGAACGCCGTCGATTTCCTCAGCGATCCGTTCAAGCTCTTGCGACTTGGCGTTGGTATATTCCAGCGTCGACCCGGGCGGGGTCTGAAGAACGGCGTAGATCATGCCCTGGTCCTCACCGGGGATGAAGCCTTGCGGTAGGAGGCTGCTTGTCGCGACGATGCCGTACGCAAATGCCCCGATGATCCCCATGGTTGCCGCCCGGAGCGCGACAATCGGCTTCAGCAGACGCCATGCGTACAGGTTGGTAATCTTGTCGATGGCGCGGCTGAATGGCCCTTGTACGAAGGGCACGAGGAGCAGCAGGAACCCGATAGGTCCCCAAAGCTCATAGGCGAGATAGGTGACGCCCGCTAGCAGCGGGGCCCCCACGAGGACGTACCCGAGCAGTGTCGTAACCCTTAGCCCCCGAAGTTTTTCCCGGAGGCTCTTGTGCGTCGCCACGCCGGTGGGCTCGTGTGAATGGGGCTTCAGTACCATGGCACACAGCACCGGGGTTAGCGTCAATGCAACCACGCCGGAAAGGACGATCGCCGAAGCCATCGTCACGCCAAACTGGCGGTAGAACACGCCTACCGGCCCCGGAACAAACGTCACCGGAACGAACACGGCGCTCATGACCAGCGTGATTGCGATGATCGCGCCGCTGATCTCCTTGAGCACTTCGATGGTGGCCCGATACGGTGAAAGGTGCGTCTCGGCCATCTTGGCGTGAACGGCCTCGACCACCACGATGGCGTTGTCGACGACGATACCGATGGCCAAGACCATAGAGAAAAGCGTGATCAGGTTGATCGAGAAGCCCATCAGCTGCAGCACGGAGAAGCTGCCGACCAGTGATACCGGCACCGCGAGCGTCGGGATGATCGTGGAGCGCAGATCCCCCAGGAACATGAAGACCACCAGCGACACTAGGATGAACGCTTCCAGGAGTGTGTGGAGCACCTGCTCCATCGAGGCCTCAACGAACCGGGATACGTCGTATGCAATCTCGTAGTCCATCCCGGGAGGGAACGACGGCTTCAACTCCTCAAGCGTGCTTTTCACTTGCTCGATCACGTCGGCGGCGTTGGAGCCTGGCGCCTGTTTCAAGACTATGGATGCGGCCGGATGACCGTTGACGTCGGAATAGATGTCGAAGAACTCCGAGCCAAGCTCGACGCTTGCGTGATCGTCATGGCTCTCTTTCGCGCCATCGCTGTGGTCGACGAGCGGCGGCACGCAGACGTCTTTGAGTCTGAGAATCTCGCCGTCTGGCGTAGCCCGCAAGATGATATTGGCGTACTGCTCGGGCTCGTTGAAACGACCCACGTAAGTGAGCACGTACTCTTTCGACTGGGAGGTCATGCCCGTCGCCTGACCGAGCCGGCCCGGTGATCCGATGATGCTCTGCTCGGCTAAAGCCTCCATCACGTCGTCGACCGAAACGTCGTAGGCGCGCATGCGCTCCGGATTCAGCCAGATGCGCATCGCAAACGTTCGATTGCCCAGGTTGACTGGGATACCCATGCCCTTAATCCGCTTGAGCACGGGCATGATGTACACGTTGGCGTAGTTGAAGAGGTCTTTCTGATCGGTGTTTGGGTCCGTGCTGTACAGATTGAGATACATCAACATGCTAGGCACGACCTGGCTGACGAGAATTCCTTCGCGCACCACCAGCTCGGGCAGCCGACTCGTCATGATGTTGACCCGGTTCTGTACGTTCACCACGTTGATGTTGGGATCCGTGCCCGGTTCGAAGAAGATCCGAATCGTCGCCTCTCCGGCGCTCGTCGCGTCGGAGACTATGTAGCGCATCCCTTGGACGCCGTTGATCGATTGTTCGAGAGGAATCAGAACAGAATCCGTCAGGACCTTGGCGCTGGCACCGGGATACGCAATCGAAACGTAGACGGTCGGCGGCGCGACGTCGGGAAACTGCGCGATCGGAAGGGTCGCTATTCCGAGTGACCCCAGAAGCAGAATGAGGATCGACAGGACGATCGCCAGGGCGGGTCGGTGGAGAATCTGCGTAAACATGATGGCTCGCGACCGCGCCTATTCGGCTTGGTTTTTCAGGTTGTTGACCGCTTCCTCGGGAGACCGAGTTTCTGTGAGCTCCAGACGCTCGCCATCCCGGACCTGGCGAACTCCATCGAGCACGAACCTTTCGTCAGCCGAGAGGCCGTCTTTGATGACGTAGATGTCCTCTAGCTCGCGGGCGACGGTGATCTCGCGCTGGTGCGCGACGGCGTTCTCGTCAACGACGAAGACGTACTGCCGATCGAGGATCTCGAACGTGGCCCGCTGCGGGATTACCAAGGCTCCTGAGAGCTTCTGGTTGATGAGCAGCGTACCGGTCTGACCATGGCGCAGGAGGCGTTCCGGGTTGGGAAAGTCGGCGCGGAACTCGATGTTTCCTGTTTCGTTGTTGAACTCTGATTCGATGGTTAGCGTGGTCGCGGCATTCCTATTGAATATCTGCCCGTTCGCAAGTCGAAGCTGGATTGTGGCGCCTGAAAGCTCGAGCGTCCGGGGTGATTCGGGATGGCTCGCTCCCGGTAAGGACTTGAATCGAAGGTAGTCCGCTTCGGGAACATTGAAATAGACCCACATAACAGAGTTGTCAGACATGGTCGTGAGGGTGTCCCCCGCTTCGATCAGGCTTCCCTGCTGCATGAGTTGACGGCCCACGATGCCGTCGAACGGAGCGACGATGCTAGTAAATCCGAATTCGGCCTCGGCGCGGTCCAAGTTGGCTTTCGCTCGGTCTCGTTCGGCCCTGGCCCGGGCTAGCTCTGGGGCTGACACGAAGCCGCGCTCCGCGAGTTGTTCCGTGTTCTGTAGATTGATCTCAGCGAGGCGCAGCTCGGCCTTTTCGGCCTCAAGCCGAGTCCGATAGAGAACCGGATAGAGGTCATAGAGACGCTGCCCGGCGAGCACCGCCTCGCCCTCTTTAACGGGAATTTCTTCGAGATACCCCTCATTTAAGGCGCGGATCTCGATATGACGCCGGGACTGCATTCGGCAGACGTAGGCCTGTGTGGTGGGCACGTCCATGACACGGGGAGTGGTCAGTACGACAGGGTGCCGTGCCTCTTCCTGGTGGCCGCCGTCTGCCTGATCTCTTGAGCAAGCGCCGGCAAGGAGGCCTAGGCCGATTACGACGAGCGTAGCCCGTAGATGCTGCAGCTTCATTGCCGCACCTCCTGCGGGTGTTGTTGATCGACGTCAATTCCTTGGGGAGGTTCTAGACCAGCGCCGCGCCAGCCGCCCCCAAGCGCCTGATACAGCGTCACGGTCGCAACCATTTGCCGTTGCTTCATTTCCACGAGCTCCTGCTGTGCCTCCAGCAATTCACGCCGAGCTGTAAGCACTTCCAGGTAGTCGGCGCGAGACAAATTGAAAAGTTCGGTCGAGATATCGACCGACTGGGATAGGCGGTCGACTTGTTGTTGCTTCAGCCCATAGCCCTGGCTGAGATTTCGTGTGAGGCTCACGCGGTTGCTTACCTCGATGAAAGCAATCAGCACGGCCCGCTCGTAGTGGAGCACCGCCTGCATCTCACGGGAGTTCGCCGAGTAGTAGTCCGCCTTGATTCCTTTCCGATTGAGCAGGGGCGCAAACGCTTTGCCGAAGAGCCCGAAGAGTAGCGAGTCGGGCGTATTGACCAGCTTGGTCACGTCGAATGACTGGTAGCCGACCACTGATTCGATCCCGAGAGACGGATAGAAGGCTTTTCTGGCCGCCTCGACGTCGAGCCCCGCCGCCGCAAGCTCAAGCTCCGCCTGGCGAACGTCGGGGCGATTCGCCAGAAGCTCAGCGGGAACGCCCACTGCCATTGCGGCGGGCTGAAGGTCGAGAAAGTCAGCGCTCGACCGGTCGATCGGCTGTGGGAAGCGACCGGCCAAGAAGTTGAGCTGGTTCTCGGTCTCGACGATCCGTTGCCGGATTGCGTACTGCGAGCTCTGCATATCCCGGAGGCTGGCTTCGAAGCGTGCCGGGGCAGCCGAGGTGGCGCGACCCGCCTGGAACTGTGCCCGCGCGAGTTCGAGCGCCCGCTCCTGAAGTGCGATGTTGTCGGTTATGACCTGGAGCTGCCGGTCGAGCGCCAATAACTCGTAGTAGCTACTGGCGATCTCCGCGACGAGACGCGTGACCATGAAGTTCCGACCTTCAATGCTCGCCAGGTATCGATGGGAAGCGGCGCTGGCCAGGTCTCGAAGACGCCCCCACGCGTCGATTTCCCACGACGCATAGAGGCCGAACTCGTAGTCCTGGAGCGTCGGTCCGATTTCGGTCATCTCGTCGCTCTGCCCCTGGCTCGTGAACGCTCCGACGTGCTCGACCCCGGTTCCCGCGCCGAAGCCCACCTTGGGCAGGTACTCGCCGCGCCGAGCCATTACCTCGGCGTTGGCGACCACCAATTCCTGAATAGCGATGTTTAGCTCCTGGTTGTGCTTGAGCGCCTCATCGACGAGCGCGACCAAGTGGGCGTCCTCGAAGAAGTCGCGCCATTGGATCAGACCGGAACTTCGCGTATCGCTGAGCCCGGCAAAGGAGTCGGGCACTACGCGGTTCGGGTCGCGTGCAAGTCCCATGGGGGGCTTTGGAATGCACCCGGTCACCATCGTGGCAACTAATGCAACTAACGTTGCGGTCAGCGCGCGCCCTATCCGCCCGGCCTTGGCTCCGGACTCTGTTCCACAAATTTCGTTCATTGGCATGCAGTCGTTTGAAACCCTTCGTACATCGGAATCCTGATCGGCCGATGGACCAACGCGTCGCCATCGGCGCGTGGTAAGGCAATCAGGACATCACACAGTTCTTCCCGTCGACATCCAGCGGGATGCGCAGTGGGGAATCAGCTCGCTGCCGTCAGTCCGGCCAGGCAAGCTGGAGGTTGCGTAATTTAGGCTGAAGGGGAGCCGCGGTTAGGAAACGCTGGCAGTAGAAACAGAGTTAGCGCTCGGTCGGCCGATGGTTTGTAAACGCCCGTTTGGCTTTCACTTCCAAATGCGGCTACGTCTATCCGTAGGACGTAGTCCTTGCTCCCGTCGCCATCCGTGAGTTCGGCGAGTTCGACCAACTCCTCGAGGGCGTCCGCCGCCAAACGGACGTCGAGGCGGACCATCCGCACAGGGGTACGGTTCGGCGCTTCGATTTGCGAGACGCGATGATCAACCTGTCGAGCAAGCTGCTCCGTGCTTGCCAGCCGATTCGGAGAGCCGCCGCTGAGGAGAACCATCACAGCACACACGCAAGCAATCAGCGCGCGGTGAAACGGGCTGTGATCGCTACGGCTGTGGGAACGGCCCCGCATATAGCCGACTGTAGCACAAATAATTGGAGCTTTTTCTTCATTTGAGACAATCAAAAAACAGGACAAATTCACTGAAAGCGAGCGCGGAGTTCTGCGTGCGCCAACAAGCAAGCAAGCGGCGGGGACCGGCCGCAAATAGCTCCAGAAAACGAGCAATCGCGAACGCCGAGCGGCGATCCGCCAGGGCGCCTTAGCTGCATGTCATCGAGCGGGCCGAAGCCGGCGAGGCTTGCGATCACCGAAGCATCATGCGCGACTTGGATGCCGCCGTCCAAGCGGGGCCGTCGATGTGCTCCAGCTCGGAGGGCGAATTGCGAGCATGACTTCGACGAGCACGTCCGTGGATGCCTCACTGGCCGTATCCCCGTCTACAGCCGGTTGCTCCGGCGGGGCCCGCATAGACGCGCGGAAGATCTCGACGACTGGAGAGCGTCCACGAGGCTCCGGAAGGCCGTATGGCCACAAGGGAGCGCGCGACGCCGAGATGCTAGCGCACGGAGTAACCTAGGAAGACATCGCAGCCGTCCTCAGCAACAGTCCCGCGATCGTCCGCGAGCACTATGCTCGGCGGAGTCGCGGCCGTCAGGTTCGCTGAAAAGAAAGGAAAAAGGTTGGTGCGGAGAGGGGGACTCGAACCCCCAAGAGATTACTCTCACTAGCACCTCAAGCTAGCGCGTCTGCCAGTTCCGCCACCTCCGCAGGTTTAGAATCAACAACCTAGAAGTCGCGATTCTCGGGCGAATTACGATTTGTACGTTCTTGATCTTGTCGGGGCTTCCGAGGTCGGCGGAGCGCTTTCAGCGATCAAGCGCCTGCCGGGAGGTCCCGCCCATCCGTCACATTGTATCCTGCGAAAACGCTCCTTGTCTTGCGTATAGCAATGCCTTTAGCTCAAGGCGTCGAGTTCCGCGGACGCAGCTTGATAGGTGGCGGCAATGCCGGCCCGCAACTCCGTCTTCGCGCGCCAGCCCAAGCCCGCCAGCCGGGACACATCGAGCAGCTTCCGCGGCGTCCCGTCAGGCCTTGTCAGGTCAAACGCCAACTGGCCCTGATAGCCGACAACTTCGGCAATCAACCGCGCTAAATCCGCAATGGAGATATCTTCGCCAACTCCGATGTTCACGATTTCCCCTTCATCGTAGGTCCGCATCAGATGGACTGCGGCGTCCGCCAGATCATCCACGTGGAGAAACTCGCGGCGCGGACGCCCAGAGCCCCACACCGAGACTTCCGGGGAGCCGCGTTTCTTGGCCTCATGAACCTTCCGAAGCAATGCCGGCAAGACATGCGATGTAGCCAGATCGTAGTTGTCATTGGGCCCGTAAAGATTGGTCGGCATCAACGAAATGGCGTTAAATCCATACTGGCGGCGATAGGATTGCGCCATGACGATCCCTGCGATCTTGGCCAAGGCGTACGGCTCGTTGGTCGGTTCGAGCGGACCAGTGAGCAGGTACGTCTCCTTGATGGGCTGTGGCGCGTCTCTGGGGTAGATGCAAGAAGAGCCAAGAAAGGCCAGCTTTGCGGCGCCGTGACGCCAAGCCGCGTGGATCACATGGGTTTGGATGGCGAGGTTGTCGTAGATAAATTCCGCCCGCTGCGTATTGTTGGCATGGATGCCCCCAACACGCGCCGCCGCCAAGAAGACATATTCCGGCTGATTCTCAGCGAAAAACCGATCGACTTCCGCTTGGTTGCAGAGATCGAGTTCCTGACGAGTCCTCGTAACCAAGTTGGCGTAGCCTTCGCGCCAAAGACGCCGCACAATCGCCGATCCGACCATCCCCCGATGCCCGGCAACGTAGATTTTCGATTCCGGGTTCATGGCTGCGAAACAGCGAATGTCGGGAAGCCGTTCTCGGCGAGCAGTTTCTCCTTGCGGGCAAGTTCTAGGTCCTGCTCCACCATGTGCCGGACCAAGCCCTCAAACGTCATGCGCGGCCGCCAACCGAGCTTTTCGCGAGCCTTCGCCGCATCGCCGCGCAAGTGGTCGACTTCGCTCGGACGCAGATAACGCGGATCATCGATGACGTGCTTCTTCCAATCCAGGTGCACATGGGCGAAGGCCATCTCAACGAACTCCTGGACGGAGTGAGACTCTCCCGTGGCGATGACGTAGTCGTCCGGCTCTGACTGCTGCAACATGAGCCACATCGCCTCAACATAATCGCCCGCGTAACCCCAGTCGCGAAACGCCTGCCGGTTGCCCATGTAGAGCTTCTCCTGCAAACCCTGCGAGATGCGTCCGACGGCACGCGAGATTTTTCGAGTGACAAAGGTCTCGCCGCGCTCGGGAGACTCGTGATTGAACAAGATCCCGTTGGCGATGAAGAGTTGGTAGGCCTCGCGGTAGTTGACTCCATACCAGTGCGCGGCGACTTTGCTTACTCCGTAGGGGCTCCGAGGATGGAACGGCGTTCGCTCGCTCTGCGGCGGCGGCGCTGATCCGAACATCTCGGACGAGCCGGCTTGATAGACCTTGATGATTTCTCCGGTCCCCTCCACGAATTCCCGTACTGCCTCGAATAGCCGCAAAGCTCCCGTCGCAACAACGTCAGCGGTATATTCGGGCTGGTCAAAAGAGACGCGCACATGCGACTGCGCGCCTAGGTTGTAGATCTCCCCAGGGCGAACCTCATGCAGAACGCGCCTCAGGACGGCGCCGTCGGTCAAATCGCCATAGTGCAGATGAAGCCGCGCCGAGGGATTGTGCGGGTCTTTGTAAACGGAGTCGAGACGGCTCGTGTTGAAAGTGCTTGATCGCCGAACGATCCCGTGAACGGAATATCCCTTACCCAACAGAAACCGGCTCAGATGAGCGCCGTCTTGCCCAGTGACGCCAGTAATCAATGCGACTCTGTTGCCAGTCATGCTCCGGCTCCCGCGAAGGAAAACAGTTTAGCAGGCGGCTCCTCGGAAACTCATGTTGGTCTTGGCCGCGGCCTCTTTCAATTTGCGTGGGCGTGGGAGACTCCGTGTTAAGGAAGATTGGCTTATCGACACCGAGTTGCGGCCGGCCGCTAACGCTATCCGACTCGGGGCGAAGTATGCTACCCTGCCCCCAGCGATTTCCCATGCTGAGACTGCTGACGGTCCTATGTTTCTCTGTAGCGGTCACCACTCTGTGGCCTGCATTGCCGGTTGCCCAGGCAAAGGGCGATAGCTCTTATTCGCAGAACAAGAGCAAAAATTCTAGCTCGCAGCATAACGAGAAGAAGTCCTATTTGCGAAACAGCGGCAAGAGCTCTCATTCACAGAGCAAAGGCAAGAGTTCTTATTCACAAAATAAGGACAACTACTGGAAGGGCAAGTCGCAGAAGAAGTTCGCAAAGAACAACGACCGTCAAAGGCCCGAACACCCATCCCATCCGGGATACGGCGATTACGATCCGCCGGGAATGCGCCCGCGGAGCCCCAAGTCGAACTGTGCCTCCGACCATAGAGCCTTTCCACCCAAGAGCCCTTGCAGCAACGGGAACAGTCCCAAAGACAAAGGGCCCAAGTGGGCCAAGGACCGGAATGACAGAGACCGCGACGATAGAGACAGGGACGACCGAGGCTGGAGTAACAGGGACCGGAGTGATCGAGACCGGGATTCTAAGGACCCCAAGTATAAAGCCGACGATCGCAAGGGTTCCAAGTATCACGGCTAGCGTTTGAATCCCGCTAGACTCTCTGCCATTGGCTTGATGCCTCAAGACCCGAGGCGATGCCGGCCACCCAGGCCAGCAGCATCGCGTTTGCCGGCAAGTACAAGTTGAAATCCGTGATGCTGTGCAGCGCGATCGAGAACATCGCGCCAAAGCAGGCAATCGCCAGGCAACGCGTCTGAGGATTCTGATGCCTCGTTGCAGCGGTCAACGCGTTTCGCACGAAGCCGATGACGACGAGGCCTACAAGCAAAGAGCCCACGATTCCCATTTCAGCTAGGCACTGCAGGTAGTCGTTGTGCGGGTGGTCGTCGAGGACCATCGGCATGGTGACTTTGAACTCCAGAAAGGCTACGCGATATGCGCCAAGTCCACACCCGACCAAGGGGTAGGCCTTGACCAGATTCCATGTCTCCGACCACAACTGAAGACGGTCTTGGGAGCGCAATTCCTCAAGAGACGCCGCATCCGCAAACCTCCGAATCAGCGCATCCGGGGACAGTAGGAAAAACGCGGCCGCAATGGCAGCCACGACGAGAACCGCGGCAGCTGCCTTGGCGGAAGGCGAGAGTGCGCGTCCGCCGCCGAGCGCCGCCATGGCTAGCAGACCGGCCAACGTCGCCGCGAAGCCTGACCGCGAAAACGAGAAGACGATGCCCATCAGGATCACCGTCGCGAGCCCCAACCCGAGCGACGCTCGAAGCGCCGCGGGAACAGTCAAGAAATCTCTCCTTCGACCACCGGCCACGGCTGCAGCCGCATACATCACCGCAAAGGGTAGCGACATTTCGAGCATCCCGGCGAAGTGATTGCGGTTGACGAACGTGCCGCTAGCAGGGGTAGCCCCAGCAACGGAAATGTAATGCATCCAGCCCAAAGCGGCCTCGCCGAAAGCGACTAGCAGAAGGGGCGCTGCCGCCGCCCAAGAGCTCTCGCGGGCTCGCCAAGTCGATTCGCGTACCAACAAGAACACGCTGATGTAAAAAGCAATCAACAGTACATGGACAAAGGTGGCGGAAGGAAGCAAGCTGACCGCCGCATAATCCGACGGCCCTACCGCTTGCGACACCAGGTCATGAACTTCCGCGCGATTCGGCGAGATCAGGCGCATCAGACCCAGCGGCAGCGGGATGACTTGGAACAGCGCGTACGCCGGCAGCATGACGAGCGCACAACGAAACCAACCTGCCAGGCGAGGCGCTTCGCCCGCGCGGAACAACAAGGTCCACGCCGCCGTCGCTATCACACCAACCGAAAGAAGGCTCCAATTGAACTCCGCAACGGAGGTCCCGGCAAAGTTCAGCGCTGTCCAGGCATAAGTCAGTCCAAGCGCCGCCAGCACGCCTGCAACCGTCCAGTCGAACTCGCCATGGGAATAAGGAGCGCGCAATAGCTTCCGGGAGATCTACACCACCTTAACTGATCGTTAAGTCAATTTGATCCCCACTCTCAGCCGCCTCAGGAGCGTAGTACGATTGGACCGATTGAGGTCGTTCGCCGTATTTCTTGGCCTGTTGCTGGTGACATACGCAGGCATTGTCGAGGTAATGACGTCTGAGATTCAGTCCAGCGCCGGGGCAGAGAGTTCTCTGTGCAAGTGGCTGCTCCTTTGCGCCGATGACGTTGTCTTGGAAAAAGCCTATGAACAACTGTCGAGCCTGGAACCCAATGCGGAAGAGGCCGCTGTCGCCGGCTTCCGGGAAGCCCTGCGGAGGTCTCCCAAAGACGCTGGCCGCTGGGCCGATCTCGGGGAGGTACTGGCGCTTTCGGGCGCTGTTGAAGACGCTGCATATTGCTTTGAACAAGCCTTACGTTTTGCCCCGCATTCGCCTCCAGTCCTATTTAGGGCTGCAAGCTTCTACGATGAGGTGCAACAAACAGAAGAGAGTCGTTCGACCTTTCGCCATGTACTGGAATTGACCAGAGCATACGACGAAACCGTATTCGCGTACTTTGACGATACCGAGCAGCCTGTTGGCGAGCTTCTGCGTAATGTTATCCCCGATCGGCCCGAGCCGCTGGTCAGCTATTTTCAACATGAGGTCCGAAACGGCTCCGTCGAGAATCTCTCCGCCGCATGGGAAGCTCTGAACGAGCGCAGCCTAGCGGATGCCCCGTTGCTGTCGGCCTACGTGAAGCGGCTAGTGACCGACGAGCTACTGGATGAAGCCTTTAGCGTACGATCCAGCTTCAGGGGGGACGTTCAGAACAACGAAGAATCGAACGCCAACATCCTATTCAACGGCGCATTCGACGAGAATTTCATCGAGACCGCCCTGGACTGGAAGATCACGCCTCATAACGACATGCAGATCGAACGCGTCGAGAGCGAGATCCCTGGAGACTATGCGCTTCGCATCGGTTTTGGCGGCGGCGAGAATGTCGCCTTTCGCAACGTGTACCAAGACTTCGTCGCCGGCCCGGGCCGCTATCACTGTTCGGCGTGGCTGCGTAGCGACGCCCTGACCACCGATCAAGGCGTTGCCCTGCGCATCTACGATCCAGCGGACTCGCGGCAGAACCTTACATCCGAGGCGGTATCCGGGACGACGGATTGGACTGAGGTCACGTTGGATTTCTCCACAGATGCGACCCTACTGCTAAGAATCGAAGCCTTCCGTAACCAATCCCGCATGTTTGACAATAAGATCAGCGGTTCCGCTTGGCTGGACGACGTTCAATGTGTCGTCAATGATTGATTCGGCCGACTCCCAGCAGCGATCGGATCGAAATGGAAGCATGGGTTTCGTCGACATTCACAGCCACATTCTTCCAGGCCTTGACGACGGAGCGAGCAACATGGAGGAAAGCGTTTCCATGGCGCTCCAGGCAGCAGCTTCGGGCACTAGCGATCTAGTCGCCACGCCGCACGCGAATAGCGCCTACTCGTACGACCGCAACGTCGCTCAAGGACTGTGCGACGACCTGCAAGACGTCATAGGCAGCGCCCTTCGGATTCATCTTGGCTGCGATTTCCACTTCTCGTACGGCAACATCCAGGCGGCGCTGGCCGATCCCATGCACTTCACGGTCAACCAAGCGGGCTACCTGCTTGTGGAGTTCTCCGACATGGCCATCCCGCCCAATGCCGGAGACGTCTTGGCTCAGCTGCGAGAACGCGGCATCACTCCCGTCATCACCCATCCGGAGCGCAACGCGATGCTCCGCCGAAACATTGCGCTGCTGCGCAATTGGAGCGACCAGGGGACTTATCTGCAGATAACGGCACAGAGTTTACTGGGCGACTTCGGAAGAGAGGCGCAAGAGGCGTCGGAGCAACTCATTCAAGAGGGGCGAGTACACTTTGTGGCAAGTGACGGTCATGACTGGGAAGCGCGTCCAACACGACTAGACAGGGCCTTTGCGTTTCTGGCCTCGAGGTTCGGCGAACCATACGCCCAACTACTAGTGGAAGAATACCCCCGGGCCGTCCTGACCGGCTCACGGCTTCCGAGAAGTCAGCGGCCCTCCGCCACGTCGCCCAAGTGGTTTACGTTCTGGAAGTAGGCTCCCTAGAGAGCCGCCCGCAACCGGTAAAAAGCCAGTCCCAGCCGCTCGCGCAGCGCTAGCTCAGTCCAGGATAGTGCGCTGCCGGAAGGAATCAAACCCAGCAGGGATCCAGAACCGCTGCCGGCATGAAAATCTGTGGCGACGGCGGTTACTTTCGCGCCTGCCGTCTCCATCTGAAACATCGCTCGTCGCATGTGAAATGCTGACGTCACCAACGCGACATTGGTCCAACCCCGCGTTGTCATCAACTCCTTAATCGCGGCCGCCTCGTCCGCGGTGTTGCCTACCGGTCGGGTCACAAGGATTCGATCAACCGGTACGCCCCGTTGCTTGGCGATCGCGCGAGACCGGGCGCCGTGATCACCGTCAAGCCCCCCGCTGGAAATCACAAGAATGTCGGCGCGACCGTCAAGTACCATGCGAATGCCCAACTCCAGACGGTCGCCCGACGTGTTCCATTGCGGCTCTCTCTCCTCCCCTTGCCAGGCCTCCAGGTAGCCCCCCAGCACATAAACCGCCTCGAACTTGCCCGGAGGAACGGGACGTCGATAAGGGCTCTCCAGCTCCCAAAGGAGGGCGTTAGCGACCGCCGGAGAGGATGCCAGGGCAAGAATCCCGAGCGCCGCCGCAACGGGCCATCGCTTACGCTTCCACAACGCGTAGCAACAGAGCCAAATCGTCAGACCTGTCGGCAAAACAAGCGCCGGCAAGACATGATTCAGCGCAAGAGATTCGATCACCACGGGCTCATGCTAGCTGGCAGCAGCGCGTATATCCGCCAACTTCGTGGCCGGCTCAGGCTTGGCCACGATCGCGTCACGCACAACCTTCGCCAGCTGTCCCGTCATGGGAGAGCCGCCCGACGCGAAGCTGTGCCCTAGCTCTAAGTGGCCATGCCGCCCGAGAGGGATGGAGAGGGACCAGGACTCTTGACCGAGAGCAGGCTCGCCGAAGGTCTCTTCAAACTGTTCACCGTGGTAGAACAAGATGGCGGACGAAAACCCGAGGCCGAATGCGCCTCTGCAAAGCGCCGCCCACACTTCCTTGCCGGTTTGCGCGGCTTCCAACCCTACCTGTAACTCTCGAAGCGTCATCTGCGCCGAGAGCATCTTTCGGAACCCTCGTTGGCGGATTACCCTGCCGGCCGTCGAGAGTTCTATGTAGCCAAGGTTCTGCACGCCAATCCACGTTGTGACCACGAACAGGATCAGCACGACGCCGGTCGAACTCCGTCCCGTCGCCAACAGCAGGGACATCACGGCGCACAGGCCGCTGACTCCATACAAGGCGCTCACGGCGCCCCGCGGCGTCAAGCCGCGATCCATCAGTTTGTGGTGGATGTGTCCGCGATCGGCGGAGAACAGAGGTTGTCGTCTTAGGAATCGCCGCAGTACGGATATTCCGGTGTCCAACAAGGGAATGGCCAAGGCAATGAGCGGCGCCGTAAGGGCGGCCTTGTGGCTCCAAAGCACGCCGAAGCAAGCAAGCAGAAAGCCAATCAAGTAGCTGCCAGAATCGCCAAGGAAGATAGTCGCGGGATTGAAGTTGTATCTAAGAAACCCCAGGAGAGCGCCGGCCAGGGGCGCCGTTGCCATCGCCAAGGGATAGTTCTGGTTCATCAACGCAGCGGCCAGGGTGGTCACCGTTGCGAACAAACCCACTCCGCTGGCCAGTCCGTCGACTCCATCGATCAGATTGAACGCGTTGGTGCAAAGAACAATCCAAAACAGCGTCAGCGGCAAACTCCACCACACGTTGTCAAACGGAAGCGTACCGCTATAGATCCAACGGACTCCGGCCCAATAGGCCAGCAATGCGGCACACACCTGCACCGCGAACTTTGTGAAAGGACGCACAGAGAACAGGTCGTCCATTACGCCGAGAAAAAAGATCAGGAACGTAGCCGGCAGTAGATGGAGCACCATGTCGAAACCGCCGCGTAACGGGTCGGCTCCTCTCAACGGTGAGGCCAGTAACACGCCAAACGCCGCCGTATAGGAAATAGCTACGGCTATTCCGCCTATGCGCGGAATTGGTGAAGCGTGAAGCTTACGGCCTCCATCAGGGGCGTCTACAACACCTAGCCTTAAAAATGTATTACGGACCAGCGGCGTAATTAAGAACGAAATGCCCAATGCGCTCAACGACAAGAGCAGCAGGGAATACATTGTGCTACATCGTCCTCCCGGCGGCTGGCGGTATTAACCGCTTGCCTGGCTGGCGCCTGAACTTCGAAGTTCGCTGTCAAGGCGTCGCTTGCCGAAGATAGTAGCCCTTTATAGGGGCGCGGATCAACGACAAATTGGGTTCGGTAGTGAGCTCGGGTCCGTGCAACGAGAGGGAAGGCCGATCGCCTGCAAGAATCTACGCACGCCCATTTTGAGATCGTAATGTTCTTCAAAAGCGAGTCGCGCCCGTCGGCCCGCTTCTTGGTAGGCCTCGGGACGTTCCCGCAGCGCGCGTAAACAGGCAACCAAGCCCTCTACATCCCCGTTGGCCAAGCGCCAGCCGGCATGATGCTCCTGTATCAACAGCGCCGGCGTTGCCTTATACGGTCCCACGTACAAGATGGGCCGGCCGGCCGCCATCAGCCCGTACGTTTTTGACGGCACGACTGCCCCTTCCGTGCCGTCCTTCTGCGTGACCAACCCCACGTCACATCCTGCCAGCAGTGCACCCAGATCCTCCCGTGCTTGAAAACCTTGAAAGCGGCAGGACGTATAGCCGCTCCGCTCGCAGATCGTCTTCAGGCGCCCCAACTGAGGGCCGCCGCCGCTGAAAAGAAACTCAAACTGGGGATCACTTCCGAGACTACGGAGCGCGCCGGCCACCGTGTCGAAATCATGCGCCAGGCCGAAATTGCCTGAATACAGGATTTTCAAGCGGCCGTCCTCCGCAAACGGCGCCGGCCGAATCGCTTCGCCGTCGGCCCAGTTGTGACAAATATGAATCCGCGAAGCATCGACTCCCCTTCCCTGAATTCTCGCCGCCATGCATGGACCGAGCACAATCACTCCATCGGCCTTGCGCCGCGGCCAATCCGCCAACCAACTCACGACGCGATCAACGACTCTGCCCTCTTGGAAAACGCCCAGCTCGTTCGCGATGTCCGGATAGACGTCCATCTCCCAGATGAAGTGCCGCGCCCCTCGCATCCTCTGCAAGGCAAGGCCAATGAGGCCGAGCAACGGCGGAGTGGTCATCGTCACTACGACTTCCGCGGACGGGGCCCGTAGCGCGGCCAACAGAGCGCCCGAGTAGAATCCGCCGTAGCTCCATAGCTTGCGCACGAGTCCATGCCCAAACGCCGGCGCGGGAACCCTTCGGACTACGACGCCATCGAAGGCCGCGGTTGCCCCTCCTGCGTAGCGGGACGCTCCGCACACCACGCCCGCATCGCAAGCGACTTCAGCAACCACATCGCCCAACAATTGAGCCGTTGCAGCTTCGTCCGGAGCGAAGAACTGATTCACAAAAAGAACCGACACCGCTCAGGCTTCCTTCACCCGCCAAGCGTCGGCGAGTCGCCTTTGAGCCGCATCTCATAGATCTTGGCCCGCACTTCTCGAATATAATTAGAGCGAATCTGACTTGCGATAAATCCTCGGCGGCCTTCTAGAAAACCTAGTCTAAATAGATAGTGGTAAAGGAACCATAGCGTGGGCTCGCAAGGGGTCCGGATCGCTAGCAACTTCAGAAAGCGGCGCACCTCTTGGGTGTTGCCGGCAACTCGCGCTTCGATGGAATCTGTTCCCCATCGCCTCTGTCGAAAGAAAGCCAACCTTACCGCTGCCTCCCAACTGGCATATTGGCGATGCTTATTGACGTAGTGGTCAAGTCCCTTAAAGTCCTCGTGGATAAGCGGCGTGGTCATTCTTCCGATCGTCCCGTCGACGATCAACCTTTCGTGGACTTCCATGTCCTGCTCCAAAGGAGGGTTGTCCAGGAGGTTTTCAAAGCGAGCTGATCCTCGCCGGAACAGCACGACGGCTTCATGCGAAAACCCTCCGTATCGAAAGCGGCGTCCGAGAAAGTGGAATTCCTTCTTCACGAGGTAGGCGGAATGGCCGCCGTCGGCGTCGATCACCGCCTCGATCTCGGACCATAGTCGATTGGGGGTCACCTCATCCGCATCGATCATCATGATCCACGGCGTGTTCACGCCTCCGTTATTCAGCACCCATTGCCTCTTCTTCGGATAGCCTCCCGAGTAGGAGAATTGCTTCACTTCGGCTCCCATGGAGAGAGCAATTTGGGCAGTCTCGTCTGTACTGTGGGAGTCGGCGACGATGACTCGCTCTGCAGGTCTCAATGCAGCAATGCACCGGGGGAGATTCAGCGCCTCGTTCCTGGCAGCGACAATAACCGTGATTGCCAGCTTCGGCCGGAGCGCCTCGCCAAGCTGGCGTGTGTCATCCGGCATCTTCGTTCTTCTCTTTGAGCTCTCGGCGCTTGATGAATGCCGCTGGATTACCCGCCACTACGGTCCAAGCCTGCACGTCCTTGTAAACCGAAGAGCGTGCACCGATGACGGCGCCTTCTTTTACTACAGCGCCAGGTCCGATGAAGACGTCAGCCGCGATCCATGCATGAGGCCCAATGGCAATTGTCGCTTTCACCAGCGGCATTTTGCGTTCGCGGTAATCGTGTGTCGCCCCACACAAATAGCTGTATTGCGAGACGGTCGCAAATTCACCGATTCGAATGCCGCCGACGTTGTAGCAGTCAACCATGGGCCCCAGGCACGCGTGATCTCCCATGTACAGAAGCCACGGCGCCCACACTCTAGCTGATGGATAAACGTGCACGCCTACCCCGATCTCCGCGCCAAACAAGCGCAGTAGGAATCTCCTCCATCCGTGCATTACGGAAGGGCTAGTCCGAAACAGGAGCGCCCATACGAGTCCCCAGGCGAGGCGCGCCAAGCGATTGCTCAAACTGTGGGTGCTGGGAAATGGGTTGTTGTCGCTCATCTAGAACGTTTGCACGGTGTCGGGTCGTGCGCCGCCGTTGAGTAACCACGAATAGACGTCGGCCATTTGTCTGCCAATCCTGGGCCAAGCAAATCGGCTCTCGACTAACCGCCGCCCGCGCATCCCCATTTCTTGTAGCTCCTGATTCGGCGCGGCCATCACATAGCTCAGTGCGGCGGCGAGGCTATCGACGTCGCCTTCGCTCCGAATCGCGGCGCCGGAATCGAAGCCCTCGGGCAGATTGCATTCAGGCGTCATGACAACAGGTAGCCCATAGGACCATGCCTCCAACACGGCCACCGGCAAACCTTCGCTCAAAGACGGCAAGAGAAACGCTGAGGCGCCGCGCAGAAAGGCATCCTTCTCCGCCCCGAACTTTGGACCAACGAACCGCACCGAGGTTTGCAACCGGAGCTCTTCCGTTAACCTGCGAAGGTCCTTCTCGTGGCCGCCCTGATCCCAGCCGGCAATCTCAAGTTTCCACCCGTCGCGAGGCGCCGCCTTGGCCCATGCTTTGAGAAGAGCCCCGATCCCTTTCTTGGGGTGTATGCGGCCCAGAAAGACGCAGCGCCGTTCTCCTACGTGCTGGTCACTCGCAGCCAAATCGGGCAAATCCACCCCATTCGGGATCACGCAGACTGGATTCCGCAATCCGTATACCCGTATCGATCGCGCCTCGGCCTCGTTCAATGCGTGGAGACAGGCCGCCCTACGTAGGTGCGCATTCTCGTAGAGCACGGCCGCGATTTGCTTCTTCCAACGGCTATTCCGCAACGCCCACTCATCCAGCATGCCTCGGGGTGACACCAGATACTTCCCCTTGCTCTGCGCCGCCCATCTCATACAGGCGACCGATGGATACATCCATAAGCCCTGTATATGAACAATGTCCGGCGTCCGACGCTCTAAAAAGCCGGGCAATTCAAGGCAATATCCAAAAGCTCCTGGTCCAACGGTCTTGCCTACGGACGTTTTGACGCCGCTCCATTCGCCTCGATCCGCCTCCGTGTAGCGATCAGCTGCGCCAAACACTTCAACATCCTGCATAGCGGCATCCTGCAAGGCACGCGCCAGCTGCCTAACCGAATAAAACATACCGCCGGCAAGGCGGGACACAGACCCGGCGACCATGCTCACTCTCACGTCACCCTCCAAGGCTAGGTCGTACCCCGACATCACACATCGCTGCGTTGCTGAATAGTTGCATAGCGGCCTCACGATACTGTCTGGATGGGGCGGCGCGCGAGCAAGTTCATAGTCAGGGCGTCCCAACGGTTTACGGCTCGGCGTGGGGCCGCTTGAGCGATCTGAGCAGCCGCGATAAGACCGCCAGCGAACCTATCCGGGCCCCATTCAGCCACGATCCGCTGACTCTTCGCCCCCATGGCCCTGCGAGACTCCGCGGTAAGCGCAACCATGCGCCTTAGAGCAGAGGCGATATCGGACGCGTCAAGCGCGTCGACCAAATAACCGTTTTCGCCCTCGATCACCAATTCCGTAGCGCAGCCACAAGACCGTGAAACGATCAACGGAAGACCGGCAGCCGCGGCCTCATTGACGACAAGTCCCCACTGCTCCGTCCTTGGAACGTGAACGAAGCCTTCAGCAAGTCCGTAGTAGCTAGGCAAATTCTGATACTGTTGAAAGCCCATCAAGTGAATACGCTCTTCCATACCACTTGAGCGAATCGCCGCCTCGATCGCCAGACGCTGCTCGCCGTCCCCCAGGATCACGAGATCCGGAGCTGCCGTACCAGTGCAAGCCGAGGCGAAGGCAGATACAAGGGTCGGAATATTCTTCTTCGCAATGAAACGACAAGACGCCAGCATATACCGTTCCGGCAATCCGAGACGCCTTCGCTCTTCCCTTCCCCGGCTTCGAGCCTTGGCCGCTCCGTTCCTGAAGTGCTGATTGTCCACGACGTCATACCCGCGCATGACGCGCTCACCAGATAGACCCAGACGAACGACGTACTTCTGGTGGGTGAGCCCTCCCACTAGCGCCGCATCACAATATCTCAATACCCTGGACTTGATGTACTCTCGCCAGGGGCTACGAGGGCCATCGTCGGCGCCGCTTTCCGACATGACTACAACCCCTTTTTGTCGGGCGCGAGCCCACAAAAGGGCCGCAAAACTCTCGGCAGACGCCCAGCCCGAGATTACGACTACGTCTGGAAGCACTGAGCCGAGCACTGCGATGACAGCGCGGCGAATGCGACCCCCGCCAGCAGCTTCGTACTGGGCCCTGCTGGAATAAACTTGAACAACCTCGCAAGAGACATGCTCGGCAGTAACAAACCCCGGAAAGCCTCCCTCATTCGTCATGTCTATAACAGTCAATCGCTCTGCGAGCGCGGCAGCGGCCTGGAAGCGAGCACGGTGATAGTGGCCGATCTGACGGGTGAGGATCGCGATGTGCATAGTCGTCTTTATCACTCGTCGCGGCCTCAGCCAGTCCTAACGGCAGGTGATCCCTCCGCATCCACCGGCCCACGATTGCGGTCTATTTCCTTCTTTATTCGCGCAGGTGAACCGGCGATAAGAACACCAGATGGAAACTCTCCATGAACTACGCTATTGGCGCCGATTATGCAATCAGAACCAATTTTAGTCCCGGGACCGATGAATACTCCGCGACCGATCCACGTATTCTCACCGATCACAACGGCCCGTATGTCGAACCCCTGCCCCCTCACACCCTGGCCTGGCGAAAACCGATGTACTTGATCGCGTATGGACACATACTCACCGATGGCCACTCGATCGCCAATCTCGATTCGATCGGACGCTACAATTAAGCATCCTGTGTTGAACGTGACTTCCTCCCCGAGAACGATCTCTGCGCTGCGAGACGTGCTCAAATAGACGCCGCGGCCAAAGCTACACTTTGTTCCCATCCTTAGACGGATCGGTAGATGGGCAAATTCCAGCCGACCGTATATTTTAGTGCTGAAAGGTGCAACCCGGTACCAACCGAAGGCGCGACAGTTGTAATACAGCCAACGGCTACACAGCAATATATGGTGACCCGCCACGCACCACGTCCGAATGAGCACACTCACTATTTCTCTGAAGCGACTCACTGGCATCACCACCCAATACTCTCGCCAGGCACAGTACCATTCGGCCGCTGTGCTAGCCGCGCCAATGCGCCCGTGGCTTGCGAGTGTCGACTGGCCACAGCTCGAAGTGCGAATACCGCGCCCGCAAACAAGGGTATCGAGATGAAGAATTTAGCGTGGCCGTGTGTAATGGATACTAGCGCCAGCGTCGTTCCGCAAATAAACAGAGCCTGGTGCCACACATCGCCGGCTTGAGCTCGCTCAAACCATGTTTTAAGGATCATCCCGACAAAGAGAAAATAGAGTGACCCAAAATATCCAAAATCACGGTACGCTGAGCCGAACCCCGTCGATGTAGTACCCGTCTGGTACTCAAAACCATACAAATGGCTGAACGCCAAGACGACGCTTCCCCGGCCGCCTAGCATCAGGTTTTGCTTTAGGTCGTACCCAACGATCTGCCCCGGTACCCATTGATGAACAAGATCATTCCAGGTCTGTGCTCCCAACGTAAAGGTATCCGCATAGTCCGTATACTCGATGACGTAAACGGCATTGCGCAGGTCAGGAGAGTAACCGATGCTGCCGGCGGTCGCGTCGACGAAATCTACCGACTGCAGCAGGCCCGGGCTAAACAAAGAAGGCCGTTCTCCTGTTGTGCGGTAGATTTCTTCCGCTGTTCTTCGCAACTCGCCAATGCTGAACACGACTACGGCAATGGCGACCACGCCGCCAGCCAGTGCCGGTAGCGGTATAGTAATCCGGCGGGCAAACCAAAGGGCTCCGACGAAGGCCAATGCTACGTCCACCATCTCCGACCGCCGCAACATGACGAACGCAACCGGAAGAGTAATGGCGAGGTTGGCTACGGTAAGCGCGATCGTCGCTGGAGTTCGCCGCCTGAGCAGCATCAAGAGCGAAAGGATGAGCGCGACGATCCGCAGCTGTGCAAAGAAGGCGAAGATCGTGATGTGTCCGCTCCATCGTGTCGCCTCTCGCGCCTCTTCTGGTTGAAGCTGGATCCCCACCGTCATCGCTGCAGCGAACGTAGTCAATAGAGCGACGGCAATGGTTAGACCCTTGAGGCTAGCCGGGCCGGGCATCCTTGCCGTTCGCAGCGTTCGGGCACGGCCTGGCAAGAACCAGCCCAATAAGCCAGCGACCAGACAGAGGCAGGCCATGAACACGACGCCCAAATAGCCTCCGGACGGTAGCGTAGGATCTCCGCCCAGCGCCCAGAGCTGGGGAATCACCCATGCCAACACAAGCGATCCCAACGTGAAGGGAAACGTGATGTAACCGCCAGGACGGTTCAAGCTGCCGATCACGGCCAGCAGCGCGACCGTTGTCAGCAGAAGTAGGGCGAAGTCAGCCATGAGACGCCGCACCTCGCAGGCCATCGATGCTGAATACCGGCGCCTTCGACTCCGCTGGGACCTCGTCGAACATCGCGCGCACTAGGCGTTCCTGAAACGCATTCCAACTGAACGCTTGAGCGCGAGCCCGAGCTGCCGCCGCGAACCGCGCCCGCTTCGGCCGGTCTTCCACGATTTCTTCAATCGCATTAGCTAAGGCGTCGGGGTCTCGCTCGGGTACGATCCGCCCATCCACACCGTCCCGAACCGCCGAGCCTGCCGCCTTCGTCGCAACGACGGGAACTCCGGCTCCCAAGGCCTCATACGTTACGCCCGCCGAACCTTCGGCAAGTGCAGGCAGCGCGAATACGTCCGCTCGCTCATAGTGTTCGCTCATCGCAGCGAGCGGCGCCGAGCCAACGAAAGTCAATCCAGCTGCGCGAGGATGCCGGCGGACCTTGTCAGCGACGCCGCCCACGACGAAAAACTCATAGCGCCGGCCGCGCGCTCGCAGCAGGTTGGCGGCTTCAGCCAGAACGTGTATGCCCTTCCGCAAACACGGCGAACCCGCAAAAAGTACGCGCCCAACGACCGGCTCATTTCGCACGGAGAACCAGCGGGGGTTGACCGCATACGGTACAAGACGCGTGCGGTCTGCCGGCACGCCGAAGTTCTCCACCAAGTCATCACGAACAAACTCAGAAGGACACAGAAAGATCTGGCTTGCCGTCAACATCTCCTGGGTCGGCGCGAATGAGGAGTCACGCGCGGTCAAGGTTCCGCCCCAATAAAGGTGCGGCGACTCCCAGTCGGGATAACGGCGCTGCTCCTCCATAACAATCGCCTCGGCGGACAAAGCGACATTCACGTCGCTAACCACCATCAATCCGCGCTCACGGGCCTCGACGAGGAACCGGCGACCTTCTCCGAACATAGACAACACATGAGTAGCCCGGCCGAATCCAGCCGCTATCATGCGTTCACCGGCGTTCCGGTGGGCTCGATCAATCGCCTTCACGCGTTCCACGGGGGAACTCTTCCGTCTCAGCGCCAACTCAAATTCAAAACCCCAGGATTCAAACGTGCGCGTCCGCAGGAGTACATCAGGCGGCGGGCGGCGGGCCGCAAACTTCTCCAACCGTTCGAGGCCCATCGTACGCGCGGCCAACTCCGCACACCGGCCAAAGCCGCGTCCCGCACAGGCGTCCGTATAGAAGGCCTCAAGCATTCCTGCGCGCGACAAAGCGGCTGGCATGGCATACTGATGCCGCGCGCCGAACTGCACTACGATCGTCGAATATCGCATCCTTCCCGCCACGTCGCTCCAATTTCGCCAATCCCAACGGCCATTCTCGCCACTTTCCGCCTTTTTCCAGGTCGCTCAGGACAATCGGCGTCTGAGCGAAGACAGAGAGTTGCGGCCTACATCCAGAGCGCGCCGCACGGACAACCCGCCCATCCGCTTCGGAAGCTCGCGCCACCTGGCAAAGGCCTGAGCCACTGGCCCCTCCAAAACTTCAAGCCACTGCCGAGCAACGCGTTCAGGGGTGCATTCTCGAGCACGGATTCTGCCGGCCGCCACGATGGAGTCGTAATATTCGCCATCTCTCCGGAGTCTCGCCACCGCTTCACACAATTCTTCGGAGGTTCCCACGCGTAAGTAGTCCTTACCGGGAGTGCCGGTTGCTGAATAGGAGCTGTCGCAACCGCCGATCAGCGGGACATTGGCAAGCCACGCATTAAACAGCTTGCTCGGCGGCTTGCTGTAGTGCAGCTTTCCATCGAAGTCCCTAATCCCGATCAACAGATCAATCTCCGACATATCATGCCAACGCTCCGGACGGATTGTTCGAAACTCCAACCCTCGAAACGCCTCGTGCCCTTCCACCAGTGAGCAGTCAAGATTTCTAGGACCGAACCGTCCCGCGTAAGCTACCGAATTCACGCCCGCGCGCGATGAATCACGCGGAATCAGTCCGGGAATCGGCCAGTACGGCAAATAGGCGGACCGATCCGCCCGGACCGGCATCGCTGGATTCTGCAAAATCTCGAAGTCTACGTCAAACAGCTGCGGATAGTCCGCCCGAGCACTCACACGAAACTCTCGGCAACGAGCGCCCAAAGCCCGCCACGTCATACAGTGCGCGAAATTGATCCTCTCCGGCGCCGGCGTCGTCCCAATAGTCAAGCCCTCTCGGTATTGGCGCAACCGCAACCACGATTGCGCCGCCCAATTAAACGCCCCGCTTATCCAGTACGGATAGTCTGCACCGAGGACGCGATTCTCTAGCGCATCAAGCTGCTCGTGATAAATATGAGGAATCACAAAATGAATTGACGCCACCGTACGTTTGCCTCGCTCGATAAGGTCGCTATCGCCTAAGTATGCCGACCACATGCAGGCCATCGTCTCGGCGAATCCGCTCATCCCACAAATGCTTCCAGACCATTCTTAAGACTTCCGAGTCGCTCGAAAGGCGCCTCCTGCCGCAAACTTCTGGGGCCTCGCGCTCTATTAGCTCCGCGACATGGCGCTTGTACACCAGACACTCCAACCCCCAGACCAGCCGCCTCGCAATATGCGGCGCACCGGCATCATCGACATAAGGGATATGATGACAAGGGACTACGTCTTCCGCTTCTTGAATGCGTTCCTCATCGCTAATCATTACTTTCTTGTCAGACATCTGAGGACGGCGTTTAGCCCACTCCTTCTTGGCGCGCCGGTTCCTTCGGCGAGATGTATCCATACTCGGCCAGCTGCAGCGCCAACCTCTTTGAGCCGCTCTCTTCGAGCAATTGACGATTGCTTCCGGAAAACATCTCTACAATGCTTTCGCTTTCTTTGTTCGTGAGCTTCCGAATCAACACGCTCTTCTTCGCAACTTTGTTGATCTGTTTCCCAAGACCGGTACTCTTGAACCAATGCGCCGCCGGTCGAGAGAGCGGATTGGCATCCAATAGCCGATGGACAAATGACCATTCCTCGACGGTCACTCCCCTATTCGACTTGTTCTTGACGTTTAGCATCGGCAACGGCACAAGCGACGACACGACATCGTGAGGCAGGCTCAATCCAGAGGCAAACTCGTAGACAACCGAGCGCTGGTCTTCAACAAACGCTTCAAACGGGTAAATCATAAAGTTCCCGACAGGAAATGATCGCTTATAACTACTGATCGATGCATGGAAATCGTACATCGAATGAAAGAGATGGTCGGGCTGCAAGCACCAACTCACATACTGCGCCAAGTCCGAATAGAATGGCTTGTTAGCATGGTTTGGGCGACTGGCGTGCTCCACAAACATGGAATATAGGAGCTGGTCTTGCCGGCGAACTCCAACCACGAACGTGGGCACATACAATTGGAATACCCGCGCTAGGCGCGCTGCCGTTTCATCGATCGCAACCGTGACGCCAGCTCGCTTCGTAGAGTACTGAGAGAGCAAAAAGTGTTCATTCGATAGGACAATGGGAAGGCCATCAGGAGCTCGCTCGATCACCTTCGTCAGCAGTTGGCGAAGCGTCGGCAAGGCCGCCGAAAAGTCGGCGCGGTTCAAGTAGATGGCTTCCGTCAACAAGTCGAAGAACCGCGGAACGTGCGGAGGGCTGTCCTCAGGCGGGAACATCCCCAAGTAATAAATTAGGCCCTTGCGGTGCAGGGGTCCAAAGAACGAGCGCTGGAGCGTAGTCGTGCCGGTCTTGCCGTATCCAAGATGAATGAATATGCGCGGATCGTTGACTGTGCTCATAGGGTTTGCCCCGGCATGCTTGCTCCCGGCAGGCGCCGCTGGTCGTCTGACCCAGAGCCAAACGCTGCCGGCAAATCCTGCGGGTCTGGCCTCAGATCAGCTTGGGGCTGAGACCCGAACGCGCAATAGGCCAGCAGCGTCACTAGAGCTAGAGAATAAAGAGCAGCGCCCATCCCCGCCCCGGCTGTGCCCAGCAGCAAAGGGCCAGCCGCGCCGGCCGCCACAAAAGCTCCGAACGCCACAGCATTAAACGCGAGGAAGCGGCCGGCGCCATAAGCAACCTGAATATATGGACCTAGAGTAAACGAGCACGCATACAATAACGTGGAGGTCATCAACCATATTAGGTTCGGATGAGCGGCGGCATACTCAGATCCGAACGCGAGTGCGAGCGCGTCACCGCCGAAGATGAGCAAACCCCCATAAACAGGGACCGCTGCTAGAGATGAGGCCTTGATCGTCTTCGAGACAATCGCCTTCGCCGCGTCCCCATCTCCTTGCGACACTAGCCCGGCGATCTCTGGATAGACGGCCTGCCGACCTGCCTCGGCGAAGCGCGCCAGAGCTGATGCGACCCGGTAGGCGGCCCCGTATAAACCAGCCCCCACGGGTCCGAGAAAGGCGGATACCAAGACCACTTCACCCCTTTGGCGGAAAATGTTGAGAGTCCCGGAGAACGACGTAGCGAACGAGAAGTTCAGGAACGCTGCTCGATCGATCGCCTGGGGTTCTGCCCCGCTCGGCCCACCTCGTGCGAGTTCCTCGGCTCTCCGCCATCCCGCCCCGATCACAATGCCGGAGTTAAGAGCGGTGATCGCTCCGATCGTATAAACATAGACAGCCAACGGCTGATTGGATGCGGCAAGCCAGATGGCATTGACGACCAAGAGCGCTGCTCCGGCGACTTGGAGCGCCATTACCAGGCCAAACCTATCCGTTAGCCGCAGGATTCCCACGCTTGCGGTAGAACCTTGAAATAGGCCGCTTAGCGCAAAGATCGCCCCGAGCGTTTGGTGCTCGGGCGCAAGGTTGAAGGCGTCTCCGAAGAACCCCATTGCCGCGACCGCGACTGCTGTTGCAGCCACCGCGGCTCCCGTATCCAATGCCAGTCCGAAGCGGTAACGCGAACGCAACCGGCGGAACTGTCCTTCTGCTAAGTCGTCGGCTCCGAAACGGATCATTGCTTGCCACGTCTGGAAGGAAAAGATTCCCGTCATGAGCTGGGAAACGGCTTGAATGACCACCAAGACGCCAAACTGTTCTACCCCAAGCGCGCGAGTGTTGATCGTCAATGACAGCAGCGAGAGCGCCGCTACGCCTCCTTGCCCGCTCAACGTCTTGGCAAAGTTCCGACGAATTCGCCGCAGCGGTCCGCCGCTTGTCGTATCAGCGAGCTCCTTCTTCCTTGCCCCAGAGACGCTCACGCCGCTCCCCACATAGCTTCCGGCCCGGCCCTGTCAGCACCGCTGACCGCCCCCGCAATAATGATCAAGACGCAACATCCGAAACAGGTCTACGTCAGCCATTCGAATGGGTACTCCCTGCTGTATTTCGAATAGGACTTGTAGTAACCGTACCGGTCGCTTGTTGCCTTCTTCGGGTTCCAGTCGTTCATCACTGCGCCGATGATGTGTACGCCGTCTTCATACAGACGCAGCTTGGCCCCGAGAGCCGAGTCTCGCGTTGACGATCCCGACCTGAGGACGAGGACGATTCCATCGGCCAGCTTGCCGAAGAGTCTCGCGTCAGGAATGTGCATCATCGGGGGAGTATCGATGAGGATGGTGTCGTAGGTTCGCCGAAGCAACTCGACCGTTGCAGACAGGTGTTTCGCCTGCAACAGATTGACAGGCCCCGCGCCCTGCCGGCCGGCGGCGAGGATATCCAGGTTGTCCAACGCCGACTTTCGCACCAGGTCTTCAAGAACCCATGCAGCAAGTTCCTCGGGGTCACGGCGCCGCTCCGTCAGAAGGGCGGTTAGCCCTTGCCCGTTGTCGACGCCGAAAATGTCGTGAATTCTAGGTCTTCGAGTGTCTCCGTCTATCAAGAGCGTCCTTTGACCCGTCTCTGCCACGGAGATGGCCAAATTCGACACGACAGTCGTCTTCCCTTCGCCTGGATGCGGAGACGTGACGACAATTACTGAAGGAGATCCATGCCCATTGCCGGAAAACTGGATACTCGTAAGCGTGGCTCGGAAGCTCTCCGCCGCTGCGCTCAATTTTCTCTGCGTGGTGACAAGCTCGAACTTTTCCGTTTCGTTAACGCTAACCGAAACGGGATCCTTCGACCCATTCCGCGCCGCCTTTCGGGGCACGCTCATCTTCCCGGCGGCCTCCTCGTGCTTAGAGGCGGGCACCACGCCGAGTTCCGGCAAGCCGACATAATATTGCAGATCGCCAGGTTCCTTTAGGGTGCGGTCGGCCGTTTCGCGAACCAGCACGAGCCCGATGGCCAGCAAGCCGCCCAAAAACAGACCAGCCAAGCTATTCCTGGTCACATTCGGTTTATAAGGAACTTCAGGTTCCCTGGCTGCGTCGACGATGCGGATATTGTTTGCTTGCAGCGCACTAGCCAGCTCCGCTTCTTGCACTCTTTCAAGCATTGCCGCATGAAGCTGCCTATTCGTCTCGGCTTCGCGTCTTAATATCCCGTACTGAATCGACTGCTCATTGCGGCTTGTAACGAGTCGCGTTTGTTCGTTGTAAGAAGCTTGAAGCAAACCTTCTTTGGTCACAGCCTCGTTATATTCGTTCTGAATCCGTTGAACGATTTGTTGCCGTTCAGCATGCAAACTCGTCTGCAAGCTGCCAATCTGGGCGTCAATTCTCTTTACGGGCTGGCTCTCTGCCGTATAGGTTTGCAGCAGTTCCTGCTTTTTTTGCCGGAGATCCGCCAGCGATTGCTGATAGCCGCGGAGCGTCGGGTCGTTCAACACGTCCGGAAGGGTTTCCGGCGAAGCGTTGGTCGCCATTTCCCAGCGGCTCTGCTTCGCGACTCGTTCACCCTGGGCCGCCGTGAGCTGCGCCTGCAACTGTTCCAGCTTGGCCTCATCTACGTTGGTGTCCTGGTCCGTAAAAAGCAACCCGGTTTGTTGCGCGTAGCTTTGCAGATTGTTTTCGCTTCGCTCGAGCTTGATCCGCATTTCGTCTAGCCGACGGGCCAACCAATCGCTCGTCTGCTGAGTGCTCTCCCAGCGCGCCTCGATGTTCTGGTCAATGTATTCCTGAACCAGCAGGTTCACGAAATCAGCGGCGACCTGCGGATCAGTGGAGTCGGCTGATATCACCACGATGCGGGTCGACCCGCTTCCCCGGACATTCAATGTGGCCGCCGGCATGGATCTTGCTCGCTCTTGAGCATCTTCGAGACCGGCTTCTTTCAGGTTCAGCGCGCGGCGCCAGGTGGCCAGCCGATCCGTCTCTAACAACTCGGCGGGGGCAGATTCGCTTGGAGCGTCGTTCATCTTGCTCTTAACCTTTTCGACGAGCGTCGCGCTCTTGAGGATTTCGATCTGCGTTTGCAGGTCGATCATCCCGTCCCGGCCGCCGCTGTCGGCCGTCTGCTGAACAGCGCCGATATTCATGAAATTCCCGTTGAGAGAACGGATCTCAAGGGTCGCGGATGCCTGGTAAATAGGCGTTTGAGGCAAGGTCAACGCCGCGCCCAGCAAGAGCCCCAGCACCAGGCCCAAGACGACGGCCCCCTTGCGCCGTAGCAGGATGCGCCAGTAGTGCAGCAGCCCGCCCTGGCCGTCGTCGAGTCTGGTATAACCCGCGAAGGCGTCATCCGTGCGGTCGACGTCGACGATTTCAAACCTGGCCGGCAAGCGATTGGAAGAATCGCCCAGGCCCCATCTGCGGCCGCCGCGCTGCTCGTAGCCGTCCGAAGCCACTACCGGGCGCTCCAGATCGCCATACCGGAACCGATACTGACCGCGGCCGCGGCCGTTCGAGCCCCAATCTTCTTACCCGTACTCTCCGGAACGAAGAGAATGTCCTCGGCCTGCATCGGCACGTCGCTGGTACGGCCTTT
>CAZYOX010000007.1:0-29630 GCA_964649285.1 uncultured Bryobacterales bacterium
ATCAGTCCGGCCCGAGAATATGAACGCCGTCTCGAACTGCGGCAGACATCCCTGGCCGAGTGTGAGAAGCGCTACCGCTCGCTCGGGAACTTGCGGGTCGTGGTGGTCCTTGCTGCTATCGCCATCACTTATCTCGCCGCGGCGCGCCATGCTCTATCGAGCTGGTGGCTGTTGGCGCCGCTCGCCGCCTACATCGCGCTCGGCCTTCTGTTGGACCGCACAAATCGCGCTACGGATCGCGTCAACCGCGCGATCGAGTTTTACAAGCAGGCCATCGCGCGCCTGCAGAACCGCTGGGCCGGCTTGGGCGAAGCCGGCGAGCGGTTCCTCGACGATCATCATCTCTACGGCGCCGATCTTGACGTCTTCGGGCCCGGCTCGTTATTCGAGCTGGTGTGCGCGGCCCGCACGCGCATGGGAGAGGATACTCTAGCGGCCTGGCTCAGCCGTCCTTCGGATCTGGAGACGATTCAGTCCCGGCAAGACGCGATCGAAGAACTCGCACCCAAGCTCGATCTCCGAGAGGACCTAGCGCTGCTTGGCGAGACGGCCGGAGCCGGCGTTCACCCGGAGAAGCTAGCCGCCTGGGGCGCGCGCCGCATCGTATTGACCGGCGGTTCGTTTCGTTGGGTCGCTTACGTCATCTCCTGTCTTGGCGCGGTTGCTGCTGTTGCCCTGATCGCGTATCTGCTCGGGGCAGCGGACTTCGTGGATGTGCCTGAGCGCACCATGGCGCTCTTGCGGCTCTATGTCGCCGGCGTCGCGATCATCATCGTCGCTGTCACCGCCAAGTTCCGCAAGCAGACCCACCAGGTCGTCGAAGAAGTGAAGGAAGCTTCTCACGACCTGCAGCTGTTGGCCGAGGTGCTGCAGCGCATTGAGGGCGAACAATTCACTTCCGCTTATCTGCAACGGATGCGCGCCGCGCTTGACGTCGACGGCGATTCGCCTTCGGCGAGAGTTCATAAACTCCGCAAGTTGGTCGATATCCTCGAAACTCGCAACAACCAGATCTTCGGCTTGATCGCGCCGCTGTTGTTGTGGGATCTCCACTGCGCCTACGCGATTGAGAACTGGCGTCAGACGTCGGGCTCCGCACTCAAACGGTGGCTGGAGGCCGTCGGTCAAATCGAGGCCGTATCGTCGCTGGCCGGCTTCCGCTTCGATCGCCCCTCGTACGTCTATCCCGAGATCGTCGAAAGTGCCCAACCGCTCGTTGATGGTCAGGCCCTAGCCCATCCGTTGCTGCCCGCGGACGGCGCCGTCGCCAACGATGTGTATCTTGGCGGCGAGCCGGATGTCATCATCGTCAGCGGCTCCAACATGTCAGGCAAGAGCACGCTGCTGCGCACCATCGGCATCAACGTCGTGCTCGCGCAAGCCGGAGCGCCTGTACGCGCCGCGAGGCTGCGGTTGACCCCGCTAACGGTCGCGGCTTCGATTCGCGTTACCGATTCGCTGCGGGAAGGCGCTTCACGCTTCTATGCGGAAATCACTCGGCTGCGAGGCATCGTCGACGCCGCGGGCGGGGAACCGCCGGTATTGTTCCTGCTCGACGAGTTCCTGCACGGAACCAACTCGCACGACCGGCGCATCGGCGCCGAGGCCATCGTCAAAGGGTTAGTGGAAAAGGGCGCCATCGGCTTGCTGACGACGCACGACCTGGCGCTGGCTCACATTGCCGAGACTCTCGGCCCGCGCGGCCGGAACGTGCACTTCGAAGATCACCTCGAAGACGGCAAGATGGTCTTCGACTACAAGATGCGCCAAGGCATCGTCGAAAAGAGCAACGCCCTGCCGCTGATGCGTTCGATCGGGCTCGACGTCTAACGGTCTAGTGCCCGCCCGCCGCGTCGCCCCATAGCTCCTCAAGACGCTGGTCTCTTCCGCAATTCCAACGGTAGAACTTATATCGCACGGGATTCTTTTGGTAGTAATCCTGGTGATATTCTTCCGCTGCGTAGAAGGGCTTCGCCGGCAATATTTCGGTCTTGATCGCCGCCGCTCCGCCGACCTTCTGTGCAACCGCTGCCTTGGAAGCTTCCGCTAGCTGGCGCTCTTCTTCGTTCTTCGGGAAGATTGCCGAGAGATACTGCGAGCCCTTGTCGCAGAATTGTCCTCTGCCGTCTAGCGGATCGATGTTGTGCCAGAAGACTTCGAGCAACTTCGCGTAGCTCACTTTTGAAGGGTCGTACTTGACCTCAAGCGCTTCGTAGTGTCCCGTGCCGCCTGCTGATACCGTCCTGTAGTCGGCGTCTTGCTTTGATCCGCCCGTGTAGCCCGAGGTGGTCGAAATCACGCCGTCCAGTGCATCGTACGGAGGCTCCATGCACCAGAAGCAGCCTCCGGCGAAGATCGCGGTTGCGGTCTTCTTCTCTTGCGCCGATGCGGTCAAGGCGGCTGCGCTCAGCAGCAACACAGTCAAGCAAGCTAGCCCTCGGTAGTTCATCGAATTCCCCTTAGCTCGCCGGCTGAAACTTCAGCGCCACGCCGTTCATGCAATAGCGCAGCCCGGTCGGCTTCGGCCCGTCCTCGAAGACGTGTCCGAGGTGACCGCCGCAACGGCGGCAGTGCACCTCTGTTCGTACCCAGATCCACGAGCCGTCCTGACGCGTCGCGATGGCGTTGTCCAATGGCTTCCAGAAACTCGGCCAACCGGTTCCGCTTTCGTATTTCGTCTCCGAGGAATACAACGGCAAGTTGCAGCCGGCGCATAAGAATGTACCCTTGCGCTTCTCGTTGTTCAGGGGGCTGCTTCCAGGCCGTTCGGTCCCTTCCTTCCGCAGCACGTAAAACTGCTCCGGCGTCAGGATTCTCTTCCACTCTTCTTCGGTGCGCGTCACTTCGAATTCTTCTTCCGACACCGCTAGCGCCCTCCCGGTGAAAACCGCAGCGGCGCCGGCGCCGCTCCATGCCAACTGTCGTCGTGTAAGTTTCATCATGGACATTCTCCCGCGTTCATTGTCGGCGGACATGCTAATTTGGCGCGTGAGGAGTTCCGCGCGTGCAAAATTCAAGCTTCCCCTATCTTTTGATTCCCGCGACGGTTCTGGGGTTACTCGCTGCCTGCGGCCCTCCCGAGCCGGCCGAGCCTGTCGACCCCGAAGCGCCGGCGAGCGCCCAACTTGAGGCGTTCGACATGGAATTGAATTTCCCGATTGAAGGTCCGGGCCCATTCGACCAGCACCGCATCATGGACGGCAACACCGCGATACTCAGCAGGTTGGAGTCGCACTTCTCCATACTTCAGGGCGGCAAGTCCTCGCACGCTCCGCATACGCATGTCGCCGAAGAGATTATCTTCCCTTTCCAAGGCGACGTCGAGATCTATCGCGGCCCCTGGAAGGAGATCGCCGAGTCTAGGGAACGCATCGGTCCAGGGCAGTTCATCTTCCACGCCTCCGACCACCCTCACGCGATGAGCGCCATCGGCCCCGAGCCCTCCGGCTATTGGGTCATGCAATGGGCGGGCGGTCCAACCGGCGCCGATGCGCACGTCCTGCCGCCGTCGACCTATGACTATCGGACGCCGCCGGCGATTGATACTGAGTCCGGCGTCGGCTCTCAAGTCCTCGTCGACTCGCAAACGCCCAACGTCAAGCGCCTCGTTATCCAGTCCATGGCGCTAGCGCCGGGCGCGGATCTCGATGTGGACAGCGCCAGCCACGACACGGTGATCATGACGATTACCGGGGGCTTGCAGATCTCCGGCCAGCCAGCCAAGGCGCATACTGTGTTACTGCGGCCCGCGGGAGACAATCTGTCGGTCACCAACGCGGGCCAAGCGCCCGCCCAGTATATTTCGTTCGAGTATTACAGGTAGCTCAGACCTACTTGCCGCAGGTCTCTGCCAGCGCTTGCAACGTGCTGACATTGATCCGGTCGCCCTTGTCGTCGCGGATCAAGAACCCCTTAACTTCGATTTTCTTGCCGACCAAACCCTCGGGCTCGAGGTAAATCACGTTACGCAGCAAGTCGTAGGTGTCCTCACCCAACGGAGCAGCCTTGGCCGCTTCCAATTCCGCGCCGGCTGATTCCTTCGGGTCGCGTGCGCGCACGGCCTCCGTGGCGGTCGTCACTTTGTAGACGTCCTCGGATTCGCGGGTCAGGCAACCAATGACCTGCACCATGGCGAAGCTCGGCACTGCGGTAGGACCATCCTTGCCTTGGATCCGGATTTCGTCCAACCCCTCGACTCCCAACTCCTTCTCGCCGGTCGGGAACTTATTGCGGCTCAAGAAAAAGGCCACGATATCGACATAAGACTGATCCGGGATGGAGCCAGCCTGTCCCGGAGGCATGGTCGTGTGGATGCGATCGTACAAGCTTTGCACCGTATCCTCGCCCCAGCCTTCCATAAACCGCTCGCCATCCATCGCACCGCGGAAGCCGGCCAGGTCGTCTCCATGGCAGCGCGCGCAAGTCCCCAAGAAGGCGTTGCGACCGCGTTCGGCTTGGGCTTGCGTGTAGACTCCGTCCCATACCGTGCGAACCGGCGCTTCACTCGACTGAGCGAAGGCTGCAGGCAAGATTAGCGTGGCGAACAGAGCCGTAGAAATCAGGTGGATACGTGCGTTCTTCATGGACAGTACCTAATATCGCAAGGCTATATATAACATGGCCGCCAAGCTGGCGGCAGCCGTAATAATAGACGCAGCAGAAGGCTCTCAGGTCACGTACTATTTTCGGGCAGACGAGGGCGGCGCTCCGGACCGGTTCGCTGCCGCGGGCTCTAGGTTGCTGCCCATTGCAGCCGGAGGCCGGCTCGGCCGGCCAATGCCGCTATAATGGCTCTGCTCAGCTAGCGGCAATTGCCGCGTTCAATCGTAGGAGAAGAGACACAATGCAGCGTTCCCTCATGTTGTTTGCCCTGACGGCTCTTTGCTTCGGCACGGTTCTCACCCAAGCCCGTGCGGACGAAGTCGTCTACATAGAGAAAGCGAAAGTGGTGTCTGGAACGCTTGCCAGGGGCACGGACCACAACGTTAGCGTTAGCCGCCGCGACAAGCCAGGCCAAGTCGAAGTCCATGCCAATGAGACCGACGTCTTCCACGTTATTTCGGGCACGGCGACTCTGGTCACCGGCGGAACCGTAACCGATAGCAAGACCACGGGACCTGGACAGATCCGGGGCTCCGCAATCAGCGGCGGTACTACCCATACGCTGAAGGAGGGCGACGTGATCGCCATCCCCAAGGGGACGCCGCACTGGTTTAAGGAAGTGCCCAACGAGATCGTTTATTTCGTCGTGAAGGCGAAGTCCTAACGGCACCTTTTCGCGCCCTTCGCCGCTCGCTCGCGACGGTCTGTTCGCGAGCGTAGCGGCGCCTTCATCCAGGGCGCGCCGTGCCGCTTTGCATCGTGCGGCACGTGTTCCGTTCCTCACCTTCCCCGATGGGGACGCCTTCCTGAGGAGTGTTACACTCAGGGGCAGTTTTGGTCCGCCGCGTTTCAGCCCTTTGCTTAGCCCTCCTCTTACCGGCTTCTTTGTTGGCGGCGCCATTCCACCACGTCCACGAGTCTGGTCACGCGCGGCAGCATGTTGCGAAATATCACTCCGGCAGCCTGGCTTTGCATCTGCATTTTGCCGGTCGCTATGGCCTCCACCATGGTTGGACGCCGGACATCGAGTCCTCGGCTCGGACGCTGAGCCTGTTCCGCGGTGAATTGACGGCGTCGGCCGAATTCGCCGTCGTCATTCTTAGCGAAACGGCCGTTCTCGATCCGGTGCTCATGCCGCAGGGCTGGGTACGCGACAGCGACTACCGCATACACGATCCGCCTCGAATAGACACGCGCTCCCCACGAGCGCCCCCGGTATAGCAGCAGTTGTCTTCGGGACAGGCACACCTGAACTCCCTAGGGAGTGGTGCGCCCGCTGGCGTCTCGACCCGTCACCGTCGAACGCCCTGCTGACTAACCGGGGATTGAGCGTACGCGCCTCATCCCACGGACTGAATTCAACCCGATCGATCCGTTGAAGGAGACGCCGTGCGTCCGTTGATTGCTTTGTTAGTGCCTGCCCTGGCCTTGGCGCAGGCTCCGCCGGAACTATTGACTCTGGAGCAGGCGCTCCAGACTGCCGCTCAGAACCGTCCCGAAAACCTCGCCGCCCAATACTCCGTGGAAGTTCAGCAGGGCGCTGTCCGCCAAGCAAGCCGGGCCCCCAATCCTGTGCTCTCCATCCAGAGCGAGAACTGGCGCGCCGCCAGCGAATTTTCCGCCTCCCGCGACGTCGACGCGTTCGTCTTCGTCTCGCAGCAGATCGAGACTTCCGGCAAGCGCCGCTTGCGCACCGAGGCCGCCGAGGCTGACATGCGTATCGCCCAAGCCGAACGCAAAGTCCTGCGTTGGCGCATCCAGGGTCAAGTTGCTCTAGCTTGGTGGGACGCCTACCGTGCGCAACAAGCGACCTCCCTGATCCGCGAGTCGCTGGGCGCCGCCGAAGAGCTGGTGCGCTACCAGCAGGTCCGTTTGCGCGAGGGCGCCGGCCCTGAAATCGACCTCATCAAGGTTCGCGCCGAGCTCGAAAAGGAGCGCCGCCGCCTGGCCGAGTCCGAGATTGTCGAGCTGAACGCAAAGTATCGGCTCTTGGCTGAGATGGCCTCCGACGGGCCCGCGGACTTCCGCCTGGTGCAGGGCGAGGAATCCCTAGCCGATCCCGAGATCTCTGTCGAGTCCGCCCTGGTCAGTCGTCCCGATCTCGTTCTGGCTCGACGCATAGCCGAGCGCGACGATGCCTTGACGAGCGTGGAACGGGCCCAAGCGACTCCCGACGTCACGCCCTATATCGGCTACAAACGCACCGGCGGTTTCAACACCCTGATCGGCGGCGTGTCCATTCCGATCGCGATTCACGATCGCAACCAAGGCGCCATCGCTCAAGCCATTGCTCAAGCCAGCCGCCAGCGCCAGCTCGTCCGCGCCGCCGAGACGCGCGTACGTTCCGAAGTCGAGGCTGCCCTCGCCGCGCGACGCAGTCGTCGCCAGGTCGCGAGCGCCCTTCAGACAGGGCTCGTAGCCGACGCCGCGCAGTCGCACGAAATCGCCCTAGCGGCTTATCGCGAAGGCGGCGTCGAGTTGCTTTACGTCCTTGACGCGCGCCGCACGCTCAACGAAGCGAAATTGCTCCAACTCCAGGCCGAGCTCGACTACCAGCGAAGCCGCGTTGAGGCCCGGATCGCCGCTGGTATTTCGCCGAGCGGCATGACTCAAAACGATGAACCGGCGGGCGGTGTGAAATGACGAGACTGCAAATAGCTTTATGGATGTCCCTGACGTTCGCCTGCGGAACCTCCGTGGAGCATGCGCCGCCGCCGGAAGAGGCGCAAGCGCCGCCTGCCGTCGCAGAGCCCTCCGTCCTCAATCTCTCCCCGGAGGCGGTACAACGCGCTGGGATCACTGCTAAAGAAGTCCGGCTCATCGATGCCGCCGATACGCTTTCCCTGCCAGGACAGGTCGTTCTCAACGAGGACCGTACCATCCATGCAGGGTCCTTCGTAGAAGGCATCGTCGCCGAATGTTGTACGCCGGTAGGCGCTTACGTTCGTACCGGCGATGTCCTCGCCGAACTCCATTCGCACCAAACTCACGAGCTCTTGGGCGAGTACCGGAAAGCGCAAGCCGCCCTGCAGGCGCGCCAGTCCGAGAAAGAATACGCGGAACAGGCGGCGCAACGCGCTCAGCGGCTATTGGAGCTCAAAGCGGGTTCCGAACGCGAAGTGCAACAAACCGCCTCCGCGCTCGCGGTCGCCGAAACCTCGGTCGTGTCGGCCGAGGCCGATGTCGAGAGCGCTCTGGCGCACTTCGAGTACCTTGGCATCGAGACCGGCGACCTCCGTCAGGGCGAGACGCCCGATCACCTGCGTATCCTGGTTAAGTCCCCGATCAACGGCGTCGTTGTAGAGCGCGCCGTCGCTCTAGGGGATGTCGTCACGCCGTCCGAACATCTCTACCGCATCAGCGATCTCACACAAGTCTGGGTTATCGCCCGCGCCTCGGAACAGCAACTGCAGTCCATCGTTCCTGGCATGGTCGCGGACTTCCGCGTGCGGGCCTTTGCCGACAAGGTCTTCTCCGGACGCGTACTGCGCGTCTCCGACGAACTGGACCTCGATACCAAAACCGTTCAAGTCATCGTTTCCGTCGCTAATCCTGGCCGTTCCCTTAAGACCGGTATGTACGGCGACGTCGAACTGCGTTCTTCGGTCAGCAAGCAAGTCGTTGCCGTTCCCGAGGCCGCCGTCCAACTCGTCGACGGGCAAGAAACCGTCTTCGTTGCCGGCGGCTCTGGCGTCTACCGGCCCCGCGCCGTCGTCATTGGACGCAGCATGGATGGCTCGACGGAAATCCTCGAAGGTGTCGAGCCCGGGGAGACGATCGTCGGCGCAGGAGCCTTCGCTCTAAAGTCCGAACTGCTCAAGGCGCGCTTCGCGGAAGAGGAGTAAAACATGCGCCGACTCATCGATCTCTTCCTCGACCGCCCTTGGCTCGTGCTCGCATTGTGTGCATTGCTGATCATCCCCGGCGTCAACTCGCTGGTCAACATTCCCATCGACGCCTTTCCCGACCTGACCAATAACCAAGTCAGCGTTGTCGCTACCGCCCCCGGCATGGCCGCCGTCGAAGTCGAGCAGCTCGTCACCTTCCCCATTGAGTCCGCGATGATGGGCATCCCCAATACACAACAGGTTCGCTCTATCTCCAAGCTCGGCTTGACGATCGTCACCGTCATCTTTGAAGACTATGTACCGCCGTTGCAGGCTCGCCAACTCGTCAACGAACGCATCCTTGACGCTCGCGCCAGTCTGCCCGAGGGCGTTGTGCCGCAAATGGGCCTTTTCGCCACGCCGTTCGGCGAAGCCTTCCAGTACACCCTCGACGGCGGCGACATGTCTCCCGTCGATCTCAAGGCTTTGCACGACTGGGACCTGAAATACCAACTGCGCGCCATCCCCGGCGTTGCCGACGTCGTTACCTGGGGAGGCGAAAGTCCACGTTACGAGATCATCGTTGATCCGCTGCGCTTGCGCTCCTTCGGACTAACCCTGCGCGACGTCTTCACCCAAGTCGGCGAGAACAACGCCACCGTCTCCGCCGGTTTCATCGAGCATGCATCCGAGCAGTACACCGTTCGCGGCTTGGGACGCGCCACGAGCGAAAAGGAGCTAGAGAACATCGTGCTCAAGTCCGGATCCGGAGCCGCGGTTCGCGTCCGCGATGTTGCCAAGGTGCGCGTCGGCGCTGTTCCTCGGCAAGGAGCCGTCACTTCCAACGGCGACGGCGAGACCCTTTCGGGGATGGTTATTGTTCTACAAGGACAGAACAGCAAATCCGTCATTGATCGCGTCAAGGAAACGATCGCAAGCATGAGGGACTACTTGCCGGAGGGCGTCAGCCTCGAACCCTTCTACGACCAGTCCACGGTCATCGACGGCACCATCCGCACGGTTCGCGGCAACCTGGTCGAAGGCGGTTTGTTGGTCATTGCCGTGCTCTTCTTTGCCCTCGGCGATATAAGGGCCGCTGCCATCGTCGCGGCCGTTATTCCGCTATCGATGTTGGGCGCATTTATCGGCATGCGTTTGTTCGGCATCAGCGCCAACCTGATGAGCCTGGGCGCGGTGGATTTTGGGGTGGTTATTGCCGGAGCCGTAATCATTGCGGAGAATGCCGTCCGCCGGATGCAGCATGGCGCCGTGTCCGGCGGCCAGAACCGGTTAGACACGATTCGCGCCGCCACGCACGAAGTCTCGATGCCGACTTTGTCAGGCATCGCCATCCTGCTGCTCGTCTATCTGCCGATCCTTACGCTTCAAGGCCTGGAGGGCCGCATGTTTCGTCCGATGGCCGTGACCGTTTGCTCCGCCGTCATCGTCAGTCTCTTTCTGGCTCTGTTGGTCGTGCCGACTGCCTGCCGCTATTTCCTGCGAGTCACGGAACCGGAATCCAAGCGTTATCACGCGTTGGAAAAGCTGGAAGCGTTCTACCGATCCACGCTCGGCCGCGTTCTCCAGCATCCCTATGCCGCCGCTCTCGTGGCTCTATTGCTCGTAGGCGCCGCCGTCGGCTCGCTAGCGTTCATCGGGACCGAGTTCATGCCTCGTCTCGATGAAGGCTCCATCCTAATCGAAACCCGCAAGATTCCCAGCGTGTCGTTGTCGGAATCCGTTCGCCTGCAGCGGCAAGTGGAGGATTCCTTGAAGGAGATACCCGAGATCACCAGCGTCGTCAGCAAGATGGGACGCCCCGACTTCGCCACCGAGGCAATGGGCGTCTATCAAGGGGACGTCTACGTCAGCCTCAAGCCCCGCGAGGAATGGACTTCCGCAACGACCAAGGAGGAGCTCATCGAGGTCATGTCCGAACGCCTCGATACCGTTCCTGGCGTGCTCTACAACTTCACACAACCCATGGCCATGCGCTTGGACGAAACCGTCTCCGGCGTTCGCGCCGACGTCGCTCTTAAGATCTTCGGTGAAGACGAAGCCGAACTCGAGCGCTTGGCCGACATTGCTCTTCACGAAATCGGGCAAGTGCCAGGCGCCGCCGATGTGCAGCGGGAAGTCTTCTCGGGAGCAGCCGAATGGCGCGTTGAGATCTTGCGCGACCGCCTGGCCCAGTACGGCTTGAACGTATCTGACGTGCAAGAAGTAATGTCGGCCGCGATCGGCGGCCGTCCTGTCACGGAAATCATCCAAGGCCGCCGCCGCATCGAAGCGGTCGTCCAGCTGCCTAAGCAATACAGGTCCAACATCCAAGCGCTGGCCGCTATTCAGTTGCAAGCCGCGGATGGATCCTTGGTGCCGCTGGGCGATTTGGCCGACCTACGCGAAGAGGCCAGCCCTGAAGTCGTACAACGCGAGAACGGCCAACGGCGTTTGGTTGTGCAGAGCAACGTCCGAGGCAGGGACCTCGGCAGCTTCGTGGCCGAAGCTCAGCAGCGCATTGCGGCCGCGATGCCTCTGCCGAGCGGTTACTATCTGGGCTGGGGAGGGCAATTTGAGAACCAAGAGCGGGCCATGAGCCGTCTGATGTTGATAACCCCCGCGTCGCTCTTCTTGATCTTTCTCATCTGTTACGTCACTTTCGGATCCGTTTCTCAAGCCGCTCTAGTGATGATGCTTGCCCCCTTCGCGACCGTCGGCGGCGTCGCCGCCCTGTGGCTGCGTGGAATGAACCTGAATGTCTCTGCGGTTATCGGCTTCATCGCTGTCTTTGGCATCGCCACCATCGACGGCTTGGTGCTGGTCTCGGCGATCAACAAGCGCCTCGAAGACGGCTTCGGCCTCAAGAGCGCCCAACTCGATGCCGCCGTTACTCGGCTGCGTCCCGTGCTGATGACCTCGATCGTTGCAGCGCTCGGCCTGTTGCCTATGGCCACCGCCGCTTCCACCGGCGCGGAAGTGCAGCGCCCCCTGGCCACCGTCGTCATTGGCGGCGTCGTCAGCTCCACCCTGTTGACGCTGTTGCTTGTGCCAACGTTTTTCCCCTGGTTCCGCGGCCGGCGGCTGAGAAACCTAGGAGGAGGAAAGTAGCGGACTTACTCGGCGGAGAGCTTTTTGTGCTCGCGGTAGATCACCGTCGCCGCGCCTAACCACAGGAGAACCATGGCGAAGTTCGCCATGGCGAACTGACGCACGCCGAAGCTGAGCACTTCGACGCCGACGAAAACCAGGCCCGCTTGCAGCATGTCGCCAAAGCGCACAAAAAATGTGTCGATGGCCTGCTTCGCCTTGTACTTTACGTCCCGGCTCGTCGGCAGATACAGGGCGGCCCGCACCGTATTCATCAGCGAGTAGTCCGTGCTGTTCTCTGCGATTTTGACGACGCGTACCACACCGAGCGCCGGCGCCAGCATCAGCGCCGCGTAGCCGCCTAAAGCGATCGCCGGCAACACAAACAGCGCGCCCCGCGCGCCGATGAACGCGAACACTCGCGACACGACGAACATCTGGATGAGCAGGCCGAGCAAGTTCACCCAAGCGTAGACGCCACCGATATAGGAGCCGATGAACTCGACTTGTTCCGTCTCCCCGAGTCCGCTTGCCGCATCGGTCACAAGCCGGTTCAGCATGTAGCCCCCGGTCGTATTCACTAGATTCAGCAGCAAGATCAACAAGGCGATGTAGCGCAGATACCGGCTCTTCCATACCAAGCTAAATCCGCCTTCCTTGCTGAACTGCGCCGTAGCATCCGCTGCTTGCTTCGGCTGGTCGCGTCCCGAGCCCCTGCGGTTGACGAGGCGCGTGATGCCCACGCAAAGCACCAATACCGCAGCTCCCATCAGCATGGCAACGTAGGGTCCGACGGCCTCAAAAATGTCGCCGATGACCGCCGTTCCGACCCAGGCGCCGAGCGAAGCCCCAACGCCGATAATTGGGAACAATCTCTCGCCCTGCGGCTTGGTATAGATGTCGTTCGCGAACGCCCAAAACTGAGCAACCACAAAGACGTTGAAGACTCCCGTCCACAGATAGAACGGAATCCCGATTCGGTAGCCCGCGTTTCCCAACAGGAAGAACACGCCCAGATGGGAAACGAAGAACAAAGTTGCCCAGGTCACCAGCTGAATGCGGTTCGTTCTTGCCGCAAAGGCCGAATACGCGGGTACTACCAGCAGCAGCAACAGCGCCTGGCCAGCGGAAGAATAACTAGCGACTTCCGCGCCGGACTCCGCCAAGATCAACGTGTCCCGCACGACCTTTAAGATGTAGTAAGCGCCAAGCAGCAGGAAGACGTTGAGCGTCAGCAGAACGGCCGTCGCGCCTTCGCCCGCCTCCACAACGCTGAAGAGGGAAAGAAATCTTTCCAGGGAATTCTTCTCGCGGGCGCCGGTTGATGTCATGGAGAAGGAGGCGGGGTCCGTCGATCATCCAACTATAGCGCCGACGCCGTTCCAGGCTGAAGGGCGCTCCGGACGGGGCGTAACAAGTCCGTGTCGCCGAAGGTCTAATCATCGCCATGGACAGAAACAAATGGTCAAACCGGGCACTCGGCGTCGCTGCACTGGCGCTAGCGACGCTGCTTTATGTTCATGCCGCGGAACATGATGAGTTCGCCCGACGTTGCGCGGCCTATCAAGCTCTGCGAGCGGATGCGGTTAAAGGCCTTCCTCCACTGGCGGAAAGCGCGAGGCCCGGGGAAATTCAGCAGCGCCGGGAAAGTCTCCGCATGCGCATCAGAGAGCTGCGCTCCGAGGCGAAGCCGGGCGAAATTCTCACCCCCGCCGTCTTCGAAGTCGTCGCCGCGGTGCGGTCCGAGACTGCTGGCGCCCAAGGCAAGAGCGCCCGTGAGACGGTGCTGGGCGACGGCAATCCAGCCAAGGAAGGCATCCGCGTGCCGTTGAAGATCAATGCTTCGTACGACGCGCCTCTTTCGACGGTACCGCCCGGTCTTTTGGCTCGCTTGCCGAAGTTGCCGGAGAACCTCCAGTACCGCTTCGTCGGCAAGAATCTTATCCTGTACGACGTGGAAGCCGAGATGGTCGTGGACTACATATCGGAAGCTATTAAGTAGTGAGAATGCGCGGATTCAACCAAGCACGGCGCCGTTCGGCGGCGGCGCTCTTTGTCCTAATCGCGGCTATTTGTCTGTCCGCCGCCGGTTGCCGGTCCAGTTCAAGCTTTTCCGCGGCGGCCCCGGCGGAGACGCCTGGTCAACACGATGCGCTAAGCCTGCCGAACGATCCAGAGAGTCTAAAGTTCGCAGTGATTGGCGATTCCGGAACGGGCAGGGCCGCCCAGTATCGGGTCGCTCAGGCTATGGCCTTCTATCAGACGCAGTTCGATTATCGGTCCGTGCTGATGGCCGGGGATAACATGTACGGCTCGGAGGATCCGAGCGACTACGTCAAGAAGTTTGAGACGCCCTATAAAGCCCTGCTTGATCGAGGCGTAAAGTTTTATGCCGCCCTAGGCAATCACGACCGGCCGGAGCAGCGCTTCTACGAGCCGTTCCATCTCGGAGGCGAGCGCTACCATACGCTCCAACTGGCGGACTCGGTTCGGCTATTCGTCCTTGACTCTTCGTATCTCGACCCGGAACAAGTCGCGTGGTTGAAGAAGGAACTGGAGGGCTCAGATAGCCCGTGGAAGATCGCCTTATTCCATCACCCTCTCTACTCGGCCGCGAGGCGCCACGGCTCAGATTTGGAAATGCGCCGGACTCTGGAACCCTTGTTCATCGCCAATGGCGTGGACGTCGTCTTCGCGGGCCACGACCACGTATATGAACGTATTAAGCCGCAACACGGCATTACTCATTTCGTCATCGGCAACTCGGCCAAGCTGCGCAAGGGCGATTTGCGCAGGGACAACTCAACCGCCGTTGGCTTTGACTCGGGTTACGGCTTTATGCTCGTTGAGATCTTGGGAGATGAAATGCACTTTCAGACGATCAGCGACGAGTACAAGACCATCGATAGCGGCATGATTCGGGAAAGAACATCGGCCGCCAAGCAGGTCTCGGAGTAACAAGTCGGTGCGAGTTTTTGGCCGCAGCAGCCACGCCGCTCACCTTATTCGCCGCCGAAACTGGGTCGCGGGCCGGGAACCTGCGATCCACGCCCACGCAACCCGGCTGCCTCAGGTAGCCGGCGCCTAGACGAAGCTATCCGATCAATTAACGTCGTCCGCGGCGCGCAGTTCGGCCCAGGTCTTGGGCTTCCACTCGCGGGCCAATCGGTCGCTTTCGGCGATCTGCGCGGGCGTCATTTCCTTCTCTCTGCCCTCATCGGTGTGGAATGGCTTTGGCAGGTCTCTTACAGCCAACAGGAACCACTTGCGGTACTGCACCAGATCGCCCTGGGCGAAGTAGTGTAGAGCCAACTCCAACTGCGCCGGTGCATACCCTTGTTCGGCTGCGAAATGGAAAAACCGCACTCTGTCGGTTTGCAGGAGCTTTCCTGCCTGGAAAAGGTAATTATATACTTGACGTACCACGATGAAAGTCGTATTCTTGATGCATGGAAGGCTTCAAGACACTCCAGGATGCGGTTATCTACTTCTCGGATTTCGAGAACTGTAAGAAGGTCATGGTTGACCTTCGCTGGCCGAACGGCATAGTGTCTTGCCCGCGTTGCGGTTCAGAGAAGGTGACGTGGCTAGCAAAGACTCGCGTATGGAAATGCTACGCGAAGCACGAGAAGCCGACGTTCAGCCTAAAGACGGGAACCGTTTTTGAGGATTCCCCGATCTCTCTTTCAAAATGGCTTCCGGCCCTTTGGCTCATGGTCAATTGCAAGAACGGAATCAGTTCATGTGAGTTGGCCAGAGACCTTGGCGTTACCCAAAAAACAGCATGGTTTATGGCGCACCGCCTACGCTTTGCCCTTACCGACGGAGGCTCTGACTTGCTGTCGGGGGAAGTTGAGGCCGATGAGACGTTCATCGGCGGTAAAGCTCGGAACATGCATGCCTCTAAACGCAGCGCTCGCATCCAAGGGCGCGGGACCATCGGCAAGACCATCGTCATGGGGATGCTGGAGCGCAAGGGCAAGGTTCGCGCCACTGTCGTCGAGACTCGCCGCAAGCGCGACGTGCAAGCCGAGATTCGCCAGAACGTCGCGCCCGGTGCGACCGTGTACACGGATGAGTTGCTGAGCTACGACGGCTTGGAAAGCGACTACGCTCACAAGGTTATCAATCACGCCGAAGAGTATGTTCGCGGCAGAGTCCACACGAACGGCATGGAGAACTTCTGGAGCTTGCTCAAGCGCGGCATCGGAGGAACCTACGTTTCAGTTGAACCGTTCCACTTGTTCCGCTATCTCGATGAGCAGTCTTTCCGCTACAACTACCGCAAGGATCTCAACGACCGAGACCGCTTCGATCTCGCCCTATCGCAGATAGCAGGAAAGCGGCTGACGTATCGCCACCTGACGGGCCAAGACATGGAGTTGCCCCCCTCAGTGGTGCAGTGAAGAAACGCCAGAACCGTGGCAAGCGAAAAAGAACCGGCTAGGCTTTGCGCTTGGCCGGTTTCTTTTTTGGGGCTGGCTTGCTGAACGGATTGGGCACCGCGGACTTGGGCACGGACAGCACAGTCTTGAGAGCGCTCCGAAACCGTTCGGCGGCTTCTGGGCCTTCGATCATCTCGGGTTGCGGGTTCACCTTCTCCATGATGCCATAGACACGATGCCGGTTCGATTCGGAAGACATCAGGAACGGCTGCGGGGCTTGCCACGGTTCAGGTAGTCGCAGCGCATGGGACAAGAACATGACCTCTTTGCCTTCATGCCGCCCTTGAGCGCTATAACTGAGGCCGTAGGCTATGCGGCGGTGCCTGGCGTAGAGGTTGTGCTTGACCGCCGAATAGTCGTACGTTACGATCCACGGCTGATTGAGGGCGCCCACACGCTGGGCTAGTTCTCGGTGTCCTTCAACGGTGTAGTCGTTCAGGTACAGTTTTCTTCCGTTCTCGATATACGGCGGATCAAAGAAAGCCAACGAATTTGGCCCTAGTTTCGCGACGACATCCCTTGTGAACTCTGCGGCATCCGACTGGTACAGTTTGATCCTGTTGCCATAGCGTGCAATCTTGCGTATTCGCTGCACTAAGCCGTCTCGATTGAACCGGACATCCAGCTTCCATTCGCCACTCTGACTCTTACCCCCGATAACCCCTCCACCTATGATTCCAGAGCGGTTGGTTCGATTGAGGAATAGAGTAGCGAAACCCAAGTCATCAAGCTCAGCCGATTCCGCGTCCAGATACACGGCGCGTTGCCTTCGCCACTCACGCATATCGATCTTGGTTCTCTCGATGCGCCGGCAGAGATCATCCGGGTTGTTGAGAACGGAATGCCAAAAAGCGTAGACCGGACGGCTGAGATCGTTTATGTGGACGACCGATGCATACTCTTCAAACAGAAGCGCTAGGGCTATGGCCGCCCCCCCGGCATACGGCTCAGCGTAGTGAATATCTCGAAGGCCATTCTCTTCTAGCAGGCGGGCGACATTCGCAACCAATCGCCGCTTCCCGCCGGGATAGCGCAGTGGAGTGTGGAAAGGCACGGCTCAAGTTTACGGGATCTTCTCGCGTTTGGCCAGCGCCTTCATGCGCTCCACAAAGCCGTCATGAACGGCTGTATGCTGCGCCAGTTGGCCAGCAAATCGCTCGGCGCCGGGAAGACGGCTTGATTGTGTACATACTGATGCATCAGCTTGACGGATGCGGCCAGGTATGCGTCAGACGAGCAGGCGCGGTTTACGGCCTTGCGCTGTTGCTCGTTTATCAACTTTCGGACAAACAGGTGGTGCGCGGCGTCCTGTAGTTTCTTGGCGAGAACGTCATTGGGGCCCGTCTGCATCTTGGAGCGAACCAGGTAGTCGTCAACGCTCAACTCGATAAACACGCGCAACAGCACGCTCACGGCGTTCGTGAATCTTTCAACCTCAAGACGACGCAACTCTTCTTCGATCAGTGAGCATCGCGGGTCCGTCACGTTGAGTACGCAATCATTCGGTATTAGCGTTTTTCTTTGCCTACGAGGGACCGGTTTCGCGGCCTTCTGCGCCTTTTTCTTGGGCTTCTCGGCTTCAGAAATTAAAGACCCTTTGTCCTTTGGGTCAGTCGGGTCTATAGCAATCCTTTTAGGTATCTTGTTCGCCCAAGCGACCCTCTGAGGTGCGGTGTATACCTCTTTGACCGGCGGGATGTTCTTGACCAGATAGAGAAGAGCCTTTGCCACCCTGTCTGCTTCGGCCAGCAAAGTGAGTCTCTTGCCGTCTATGCCCACTCCGACACGAGAGCGAAGCGTTGGGTTGGAGATCATCCGCTTCAGCGTGGAAGTGTTCACGGACGCCCTTTCTTCTGATGTTAGATCTCCTCGATCTTCTAGGAAATCGAGGACCTCCAGGTGTGGTTCGACAGCCTTGCCACGAGCGTTAAAACGAGCGGTCTCTTGGGGTCCCCACCTCACAATCCCGGCGCCCGCGTTCTCCCCCGTATGCTTCAACCTGAGCCAGTGCTCGACTTCGTCGCGATCTTTGACCACCTGGCATTGAACGAAATCTATCGGAGCTTCGTAGTATTGCTTGCTGAGTTTGCGTAGCTCTTTCAGGACGCTTGGGGTCACCGCGTCCGCAACAGAGTCAGGATGCTCAAGCGCGCGCAGCGCTCCTAGCCTCCTGTTGCCCTCCAGAACGATGTACCTGTCGCCCTCCTCGCTGGGCATTACAATCGGAAGCTCCAGCGGGTTAAGCCCGTACTCTACGATGTCCTTGGCTAGCACCTGAAGCTTGCCCTCTTGGTCCTTGGCTAAGGCGCGTTGCGCCTCTCTTTGCCCTATGTTGGGATCAAAGAGCCGTGGGTTAACTTCGTCTATCAGCAAGTCCGCTGGTCGAATATCAATGATCTCGGGCATGGCGCACCTCGCCCCCTGGACGAGTGCCAGCCATTATACACTTTGGTACGGCAAGTATATAGTTGCCCTGGAAAAGCGTCTCGGGGTTCCCCTGGGCCGCTGCCATTCTCAGCCACTTCGTGCCCTGCAGCCAGCTATCGCCGCTGGGTTGGCTCGGAGTTTTCAATTTGCCGTAGTAGTAAGCGCCCAAGTACAGTTGCGCGTCCGCGTCGCCGCTCTCGGCGAGCGCGGTCAGCCGTTCGAGAGAGCCGGGCACGCCCATCTTCAGCGCTTCCGTGCAAATGTTTGCGTCCGTGCAGTTGAAGTCCTGCGGTGCGGCCGCTACAGCCAACGACGAAGCCGCAACGAGTGTCGCGACCAAGAGCCGTCCGTGCATGATTCTGCTTATCATAGCGCCGCTGCACACTGAACCAAGACAACACCCTTTGCTACCATCGGACGCGTCCGCGGAAGGTCGATTATAACTATGCGCATTTCAAAAACAGACATTCCCGAGAAGATCAACATCCCCGGAGCAGTTGCTCGGCAACAGACCGACTTCGGCGATGCGACCGCCTACGGCAAGTTAGCCGGGGAGTATTTCTCGATAGCTGCCGGGGTCGACATCGCTCCCCTGCTGAAAGGCCTTGAGGACGATCTGTGTCAGGCTCCCCATTGGGGCTACTTGATTGAGGGAGAGGTCACCGTGACCTACAAGGACGGATCCAAGGATTTCGTTCACGGCGGCGATCTATTCTTCTGGCCTCCGGGGCATACGGTGGCGGTCACTCAGAACGCTGAGATCATCCTGTTCAGCCCGGAGCAGGAGCACTGCCCCGTGGTCGACCATCTTCGGAAGCAGCTCGTGGGCTAGGCTGTTCTGCTAGAGCGCCGATCAGCCGGTGATCGCTCGATCCTGCTCTAAACCGCCGGAGGATACTTGAAGAGCTTGCGTTGCAGCGAACGCCGGTGCAAGCCAAGCACCTTTGCTGCCTGCGAAATGTTGCCGTCGCAGTCGGCCAATACGCGTTGAATGTGTTCCCACTCCACGCGCGCAAGGCTCGGCGCTTGTACATCTTCGGGGATCTCCGTGGAGACCTCTTGTCCCTGCGTGATTTGCTCGTACGCCTTCACGATCTGATCGGCGTCGGCGGGCTTTGTCAGATAGTGGTCGGCCCCAAGCTTCGTGGCGGTAAGGGCCGTGGCGATGCTGCCGTAGCCGGTGAGCATGATGATGCAAATCGTGTCGTCGAGTTCTCGCAGCCGACGGACGATCTCCAATCCGCTCGTTCCGGGCAGGCGCAAGTCGACGATCGCCAAGTCAGGGCTGTGCTTTCCCGCTTGTTCCAGAGCGCTGTCGGCGTCCGCGGCTTCGCTTGCCTCCCAACCGCGCGAGGCCATCGCCCGCGCGAGGCGGTTACGAAAGATATCGTCGTCGTCAATGACCAGTACGGCTCGCTCTGTTTGCGTCATGTCAGCGGTAATTCAAAAGTCACGCGCGTCCCGCGGCCGACCGCTGACTCGAAGGTTAGTCCGCCGCCGAGACGATGCGCCAGTGTGCGCACGAGAAACACGCCAAGGCCCATACCCCTGCCGGGGTCCTTGGTGGTGAAAAACGGTTCGCCCACGTGCCGCAGCGTTTCTTCGTTCATGCCGCCTCCGGTGTCTTCAACCAAGATCTGCAGCGAACCGCCGTCGACTGCGGCGGAGACCGTCACCATTGCCCGGTTGGCGCTGGCATCGACCGCGTTTCGAATCAATGCTACCAAGGCTTGTTCCACGGCGCGGCGGGGGATGACAAGCTTGGCGCCTTCGGCTCCATCGGCAATCTTGGTGCGTACGCGGCTGCTAGGTCCAAACTCGGCCATGGCCGATGCCAGCAGATCGGGTACCTGCACTTCCACGGACGCTTCGCCTGCTGGTTCGGCGCCTTCGATGCTCATGCGCGTAAGGATTTGGCGGCAGCGCTCGACTTCGGTGCGGATGAGCCGGCTGTCATCCAACAGCGAGTCTAATGTGCCGGACTCTTCCTCTTGTTGCTGTTCGGCGTGGCGCTCCACTTCTTTAGCAACGACGGCGATGGTCGCCAATGGCGTGCTCAACTCATGTGCGGCGCCTGCCGCCAGCGTAACCAACGAAGCCAGACGATCCTTCTTGGCCAATTCTTCTTGTAGCCGGATCAGCGATGCCTCGCGCTCACGCAATAGCTCTGAAATCTTTCCTGAGAACATCGCCACCAGAAACGCCGCCGCGCCAAAGCTGACCCACATGCCGATCAAGTGCAAATTCGGGCCCGGCTGCATGCGATGCATCTCCAGCACCGGAATAGGCCAATAGATCCAAAACAGCGAGGCGAAACAAACCGTCGCCAATCCGCCTAGCGCCCAAGTCTGGCGCTTGCTGAGGATCGTCGCCGATAACGTAATCGCCACGAGATACAGCAGGCTAAACGGGTTGTTCGGGCCGCCGCTCAGCATCAAGACTCCCGTCAGGCAAAGGGTATCGAGAACGAAAATCCCGGCCAGCACGCCCGACGCAGCACCGCGTTCGGCAGCCTCCTCTTGCAAACCCCACCAACGGAGCCACAGGTTGCTCGCGAAGATCAGCGTCGGCAAGATCAGAATCCACTGCAGCGGCAGATCGACGCCCAAAAACTGATCGACCGCGATTATCGTCGCCGCCTGACCGAGAGCGAGCGCATGGCGCAAGCGGACGATCCACGGCAGGGCAATCCGCGGCGCCGCTTCCGGCAATGCTGCAGGGCGTTCGCTCACGAGCGCTCTGCCTCGCCTCCGCGAATTTTTTCCATCTAGACACGAAAGTATCAGGTTCAACAAGAGGAATGCGTTCTCGAACCACATCCGAACCTGATCGTCCGATGATGCGTTCCGCACGGCTTTAGGCGTGCGGTCTTGTCGCTGGCCTCCGCAGGGGGAACGGCGAGGCCTGGCCGTCCCTCCAACGCGACAGGGGACTTACGAGTAGATCTTCGCCACGCGAGCCCAGACGCGTCAGCGTAGGGTTTCCAGCGCCGCCCAAAGCAAGGTCCCGCCGCTTGAGAAACGCCGTGCCCAAGTCGACTTCCTGCTGGGTTGCCTCGAGTCTTCGGGGGAAAGCGCGGACCGATCGGCGTGGTCCTAAGCATCCCGGCAAGACCTTCGACACCCAACCCGCCGCACGGGGATTGAGGCGAGAGAAGCCCGGAAGTGATGGGCGGTACGTGGTTTAGGGGAAGAATACTCGGCGAGGTTGAGTAGAACGGCCGTCGCGGCAAACAGGGCGTTTGTCATGGAAAGATAACATACGAGATCATTGAATCCTTACCGGATCGACGGCATCCAACCAACAACGGAAGGTCTTTGAGACACTGAATCAAGCGCCTCCGAATTTTGGGGGCGAGCCAACAACACCGATTGCCGGGTCTCGACATGCCCGGCCGCTCTAAACAAAACTTCGTCAACTTCAAACGATCACTACAACGATGCGTTTGTCGACAGTCGAAGGCCTGAAACTATGAGGAAGCAAGGACCGCTTTATCTTCTATTGGCCGCCGTTGCGGCAATGACTCTATCACTAGCGTGCGGTGAGGCGACCGACGCCGCCATACCGCCGCCTCCGCCGCCTGCCGTTTCCGTTGTGGAAGTAAAAGCGCAGGACGTCCCGATTTTCGAGGAATACGCGGCGCAGACCTTCGCCCGCGACATGGTCGAGGTCCGGGGACGCGTCGATGGATATGTGGAGAAACGGCTCTTCGAGGTCGGCGCCAACGTCAAGGCCGGCCAGCCGCTCTACATGCTCGATGCACGCCCGTACGAAGCGGAAGTTGCCAAAGCGGCCGGGGACTTGGCCGAGAGCGAAGCGGATTTGGAATTCGCAAAAGGACAAGTCGAACTGCTGCAAGCGCAAGCAGCTCTGGCTCAGGCCGAAGCAAATCTGCTCAAAGCAAAGCAGAACGTTGATCGCTTGAGGCCGCTGGTCGAACAAGATGCGGCTCCCAAACAAGACTTGGAGAACGCGCTGGCCGATCTGCAGGCGAACGAGGCCGCCGTCAACGCCGCAAAGGCGGGCGTCGAGCAGGCGCGGCTCTCTACCAGCACCCAAGTCGGCAGCGTCGGGGGGCAGGCGCAAGCCAACCGCGCTCTTCTGCGGACCGCCCAACTCAATTTGGAATACGCCACGATCAAAGCCCCCATCAGCGGACGCATCGGCGATAGCCTGGTCCAAGTCGGCGGTCTGGTGACGCGAACCTCGCCCGAGCCGCTGACGACGATCGTTCCGCTGGATCCCATCTGGGTTCGCTTCCAGGTGAGCGAGGCCCAGGCGCTGGAGTTCCAACGGCTGGCGACGGGCGAGAGCGCGAAAACAACGCCCTTGCAGCTGATGCTCTCTGACGGCACGGTGCATCCTCAAGCGGGCCACTTCGAGAACACCGTGAACCAAGTCGATCCGCGAACCGGGACGCTTGAGGTTCAGGCCACCTTCCCGAATCCGCAGCACACCCTGCTGCCCGGACAGTTCGCCCGCGTCCGCGTGCGCACGACTGAGAAGAAGGACGCGATTTTAATCCCGCAGCGCGCCGTGCAGGAATTGCAAGGCCTACAGTCGGTTCTTGCCGTCGGAGCGGACAACAAAGTAGTCGTCCACGGCATTGTGACGGGCCAGAGAGTCGACGATCTCTGGATCGTTGAGCAAGGTCTGAAACCGGGCGATAGGGTGATCGTCGAGGGCATCCAGAAGGCCGCTCCGGGATCCGTCGTTCAACCCCAACCCTACGCGCCGCAGGCTGCTCCCGCGGACGCGGCAGGCGGAGCCTAAGCCCGTGGCGAGATTTTTCATCGACCGCCCCATCTTCGCGATGGTGATCGCCATCGTAACGGTAATCCTTGGGATCGCTGCTATTCCGACGTTGCCCGTGGCGACGTATCCCGAGGTCGTGCCGCCCGTGGTGCAGATCATCGCGTCCTACCGCGGCGGCAACTCGCAAGATCTGGAGAGGACCGTCGCCCAGCCGATTGAGCAACAGCTTGTCGGGCTCGACGGCATGCTGTATTTTTACTCGCGCAGCTCCAACGATGGTCTTCTGGCAATCGACGTCACCTTCGAACTCGGAACCGACATCGACCTGGCCACCGTGCAGACGCAGAACAAGGTCAACGTCGCCTTGCCGCTGTTGCCGCCCGAAGTGCAACGCGAAGGCGTCACGGTCAAGAAAGTGTCGTCGCAGTTTCTGATGGCGATACCGATGTTCTCGAATGACGACCGCTATGACGCTGTCTTCTTGAACAACTTCGCAACCATCAACTTGGTGGACCAGATAGGCAGTCTAGAGGGGGTCGGCGAAGCCCGGCTCGTCGCCCGACAAGACTACGGCATGCGCATCTGGATCGATCCCGACAAGATGGCGTCTTTGGGAGTTACGGCGACGGATGTCAACAACGCCATACAGGCGCAGAATCGTCAGAACGCCGCTGGTTCGCTAGGCCAACCGCCTGTTCCGTCGGGTACGGATTTTCAGTATCCGGTCAACGCCACGGGCCGGCTGCTCGACGCCGAGCAGTTCGGAGACGTTGTTGTGCGCGCGCGGCCGGACGGATCGCTGCTGCGGGTGCGCGACATTGCCCGCGTTGAGTTGGGCGCGCAGGACTATCGCAACTTCAGCCACTTCAACGAGCAAACCTCCTCGGTACTCATCGTATTCCTGACGCCCGGAGCGAATGCGGTTGAAACCGCCGCGCGCGTCAGGACCTTCTTTGAAGAGGCCCAGGCGAACTTCCCAGCCGGGGTGGAGTACCGCATTTCTTATGACTCGACAATGTTCGTCGCCGCGGCGATTCGGGAAGTTATCACGACGCTATTCGAGGCCCTTCTTCTGGTCATCTTTGTGGTCTTCCTGTTCCTCCAGAACTGGCGGGCGACGTTAATTCCCCTAGTGACCGTCCCGGTTTCGATATTGGGTACGTTCGCGGTGTTCCCATTCCTCGGCTTTTCCATCAACATGACGAGCCTGTTCGGCTTGGTGCTGGCTATCGGCATCGTGGTCGATGACGCGATCGTCGTGGTGGAGGCCGTGCAACACAACATCGATAACGGCATGAGCCCTCGCGATGCGACGGTGAAGGCGATGAACGAGGTTTCCGGCCCGGTTATCGCCATCGCTTTCATCCTGGCGGCTGTCTTCATCCCAGTCGCCTTCCTGGGAGGCATCTCGGGTCAGATCTATCGCCAGTTCGCGCTAACGATTGCCGTCTCGGTGCTCATATCCGCCTTTAGCGCGCTTTCATTGAGCCCCGCGTTAAGCGCGATGGTCCTGCGTCCCGCCGATGCTTCCAAGGGGCAGGGCCTGATCGCCCGCTTCTTCGGCGCCTTCAATCGAGGTTTCGAACGAACCACGGATCGCTACCTTGCCGGCGTCAAGACGCTGTTGCGCCGTTCGGTCTTGGCGCTCGCGGCTCTGGGAGTAATCCTCCTGGCAGCCGGAGGGTTGTTCCGCATTCTTCCGGGCGGCTTCTTGCCCAGCGAAGACCAAGGCGTGCTGTTCGCGGCAGTGCGGTTGCCTGACGGCGCCTCTTTGGAACGCAACCTCGAGGTGACGGCGGAGGTCGAAGCCATCGTTGCAAACACGCCTGGCGTGGCGGATACGACGACCTTCGGCGGTTTCGACTTCATCACGCAAACCAATAACTCCAACGTCGCCACCGTCATCGGCACGCTAGAGCCTTGGGAAGAACGCAAGGCCCCCAATCTCCAGTTCGATGCTATCCTCGGGCGCCTGCAGCAGCAGTTTTTCCCCGTTCAGGGCGCCATTGCATTCGGTTTCGGGTTGCCTCCAATCCTCGGTCTCGGTAGCGCCGGCGGCTTCGAGTTCATGGTCGAAGATCGTTCGGGCGGGACTGCGGAGGAACTCGCCCAGGTGACGGCCAACCTCATGGCGGCGGCTGGACAGCGGCCGGAACTCGGCTTCATGCAGACCGCTTTCCGGACAACGATTCCCCAGTATCAAGTCGACGTCGATATCGAGAAAGCGCAGACCATGGGCATTCCTATCACGGATGTCTACGGCGCTCTGCAGACCTTCCTCGGCGGAGCATACGTCAACGACTTTAATCGTTTTGGCCGTACTTGGAGAGTCTTGATGCAGGCGGAGCCGTCATTTCGCGACGAGCCAAGAGACATCGACCGTTTCTATGTGCGGACGGCGCAAGGCAACATGGCTCCCCTGGGCACCCTGGTAACCGTGAGGCCGATATCCGGCCCAGAAGTTGTTTACCGATACAACCGTTTCCGCACGGCCAAGATCATTGGTCAAGCGGCGCCGGGCTACAGCTCAGGCCAAGCGTCGGCGGCCATGGAAGAGCTTGCCCAACAAAATCTTCCCGCAGGCTATGGCTACGAGTGGACGGGGACGGTCTTCCAAGAGAAGCTGGCGGCAGGTAAAGAAGCCTATATTTTCGGCTTTGCCGTCATCCTAGTCTTTCTCTTCCTGGCCGCTCTCTATGAGAGCTGGTCGATTCCGATGGCCGTTGTACTGGCCGTTCCGCTCGGTTTGTTCGGAGCGCTCGTCGCCGTGTTTCTGCGCTCTTACCCCTACGACCTATACACGCAGATCGGCATCATTACATTGATCGGCTTGGCGGCGAAGAACGCCATCTTGATCGTCGAATTCGCGAAGTTGCGGCGCGAAGAAGGGGAGTCGGTCGTTGACGCCGCGCTCGACGCGTCCAAGCTGCGGCTTCGGCCTATCTTGATGACTTCGTTCGCATTCATCCTCGGCGTGACGCCGTTGGTCATCGCTTCCGGGGCGGGCGGCGCCGCGCGTCGCGCGTTAGGCACAACCGTGTTTGGCGGAATGCTCGCGGCAACGCTGCTGGGCATCTTTATCGTGCCGGTGCTGTACGTCGTCATCCAGACATTCAGCGAGCGCCGCCGTGCGACACAGTTGGCAGGCTCGCCCGAACCCGCCTCAGGAGCAGGCCAATGAGACGCCTTACCCTCCTTGCCGTTGTTGTTCTGACGGCTAGTTCTTGCGCCATGGGGCCGAACTACAAGCGTCCCGTCGTCGACGTTCCGACCGCATATCGCGGCGCAGACGCGGAATTCGCGGCGCAGTCCGCGGATGGTACATCCATTGGCGATCAGCAATGGTCGGAGCTGTTCAACGACGACGTCTTGACCCAACTTGTCGATACGGCGCTGGAGCAAAACCTCGATCTGCGCATGGCAAGCGAACGCATTCTGCAAGCGCGCGCGCAGTATCGCATCACCCGCTCGGACCTTTTCCCTACCGTTGACGCAGACGCGTCGTTTGTCGCCAACCGCGGCTCCTCCGCCGGCTCGCTTCCATTCATTCCCCGCGGAACGGATCTGGATGTGAGCTATACCCAAGTGGGCTTTACGCTTGGCTGGGAATTAGACGTTTGGGGCCGTCTGCGCCGCTTGAAAGAGTCGGACCGCGCTCAGTACCTCGCCGCGGAGGAAGCTCGCCACGGCGTCGTGACCACTCTAGTGAGCGACGTGATCGGAACGTATCTGCGTTTACGCGAGCTCGATTTTGAGCTGGAAATCGCTCGCAAGACGCAGACCCTGGCCGAGGACCGCCTTCGCCTGACGCATGCCCAACACGATCAAGGCGTTGCAACCGGATTGGATATCAGCCAGGCCGAACAGTTCGTCCATACGGTCGGGACGCAGCGCGCCGCAATCGAACGCGCCATCGGCCAAACGGAAAATCAGCTGAGTCTCTTGCTCGGCAATAACCCAGGCGATATTCCGCGCGGCAAGACGCTGGTGGACTTCAGCGCGGCCCCGCGGGTGCCTGCCGGCCTGCCGTCCTCTCTGCTAGAGCAGCGGCCGGACATTCGCCAGGCGGAGCGGACGTTGATCGCCGCCAATGCCTTAATCGGCGCTGCCCGTGCCCGGTACTTCCCGCGCATCAGTCTCTCCGGCTTTTTCGGCGGCCAGAGCCGCGACCTGGCCAGTCTGTTGACGGGCCCCGCGCGCTTGTGGAATTTCGCGCCGAACGCAACAGCGCCGATCTTCGATACGGGACGCACGCGTTCGGGCGTGAGGTTCTCCAAGGCGCAGCAAAGAGAGGCCGAACTGAATTACCAGCGGACTATCAAGAATGCCTTCCGCGAAGTGTCGGACGCCTTGATCGGCTATCGCCGTACGGTCGAGCAGCGTGAGCGCCAGGAACTGTTAGTGGCGGCGCTTCGCGAATCGCAACGCCTTTCGACGCTGCGCTATCGCGGAGGCCTCGACAGCTACTTGCAAGTGCTCGACGCCGACCGCAATCTCTTCCAGGGCGACGTCGCGTTGGCGCGGCTTCGCCAGCAGGAGTTGCAGGCAATCGTCGATCTCTATCGCGCCTTGGGCGGCGGCTGGAGTTAAGCACCTGACGGCAGGATCGCGGGCGCATGGATCTCGGGCGGGCGGGGTAACATCGAGCCGCAACTCATAGGCGTGTGAATAGTCGACGTATCCACCCTGCATCAAGGGGGGCAGCGCCGTTAAGAGAATTTCGCGGCGAGCTTAGCTCGGAAGCTATACTAGGCGCCGGAAACCGTTTGCGCCCCGCGAGGGCCTAGGAGTAATAGCATGACGCTGAAACGAGTCCCCATTTTGTCACTTGCCTTGTTCTGTTTGACGTTCGCATCGGCGGCCGAAGCCCAGCAGTCCCGCATCTACAACACAGTCAAGACCAAGCTGGCCGCCGGCAAGCAAGTCGTCGGCGGAACGATCACCAGCTCAGATCCCGACGTCTACTGTGCGGTAGCCAATTCCGGATTTGACTTCCTTTGGATTGAGATGCAGCACAGCTCGCTCACCTATGACCAGGTCGCGCGCATGATATGGGCCTGCAAAGACGCCCCGGCTATCCCCTTCATTCGCGTGCCCGACGCGACCGAGGGCGACATCCAAAAGGCCATGGACATCGGCGCTTTGGGCATCATCGTGCCCATGGTCGAGGATCCGCAGAAGGCGGTAAATGCGGTGAAATTCGCCCGGTATCCGCCATTGGGCAAGCGCAGCCAGGGCAACGGCCAGTACGGGCGAGTCTGGGGCAGCGACTACCGCCAGACCATCAACGACAACTTGATGGTCGTGGCGATGATCGAGAATCTCGATGGTGTGGCGGTCGCCGATAAAATCGCCGCCGTGCCTGGCGTAGACGTGGTCTTCGCGGCCAGCGGTGACCTGGGAAGCTTCACCGGATATGCGCGCGATAGCGAAGAGTATATGAAGGTGGTCAACAAGATCCACGACGCGACGCTGAAGGCCGGCAAGTACCTCGCCGGACCTGCGGCGTGGCGCGACCGCGACGGCTACACGTTCTTCCAAGGGCCGTCGGAAGGCGCCTTGCTCAGGGACGGCGCCAAGATTGCATTGGGCGTAGCGCCTGCGGGCGGTCGCCCGGACGTGGCGACCGGCGACGAAACGCACTAAGAGCTAATCGGCGAGGCAGGCGCGCAACGCCTGCCTCGCTTCCAGCGCTAGCGTGTCTCAGTCCATGGCGCCTGCCGCGAACGCGGCCGGGCCGGCCAGGCAGGCCAAGGTTAGCGCGGCGACTCGTATCGCTTACGCTCTGCCTCTTTCTTCTTTGGCCATGTCGTAGAGCGCCCGGATGTAGCCGATGCTGAAGGCCCAACCCGTTTTGCGGTCGCCCACCATCGTCGGTACGTGATCGGCGATGAGGATGCCGCGGAAGTCAACGTCCACCAACGTGCGCATCAATTGCTTCATGTCGGTATAGCCGTCGTCGACATAGGTTTCGACGAAATCCGGAATCGGCCCAGTCACGTTGCGGAAGTGGATCTTCCACAGCTTGTCCATCTTGGCGAATTCACGCACGGCATCGATCACGTTCTTGCCGGTGTGCGCGCCGCCTTCCATCCAAGTACCGCAACAGAGGCAGATGCCGACATTCGGGCTGTTGGCGATTTCGAACGCTTTGACGTAGCCGTCGAACGTGCCGAACATGTGCCGCGGCACGCCGCCTAGCTCAGGCACCGGCGGATCGTCGGGGTGGATGCCGATGCGCACGCCGGCCTCCTCAGCCACGGGCACGACTTGCTTGATGAAGTACTCGAAGTTCTCCCACAGCTCTTCTTGGCTGAACTCGCGGCCGTGGCTGAGCGGGCCTTCGAAAACCTTGCCCGCCCAATAGCCCTTGGCGTCCTCCTGGTGGAATGCGCGCGCCGAAGCGCCGCCGCGCGTCGTCTCGCGCTCGGAACTCCAAATGCCGTTGCCCATGTGGGCGTAGGTCGTGTAGTGCAGATCGGCCTTG
>CAZYOX010000008.1:0-29597 GCA_964649285.1 uncultured Bryobacterales bacterium
CGATTAGCCCAAGTGGGGTTTTAGCACGTCTACTAACTCTTGCACGGCTCCGGCGCTATGTTTTAATGCGGCGGATTCGTCGGCGGTCAGGCTGAGCTGGTAAATCTGCTCGATCCCGCGGGCTCCCAGCTTGACGGGAACGCCGATGAAGAGTCCGTCGACGCCGTACTCGCCTTCAAGCAGGGCGGTGCAAGGCAAGACCTTTTTCTTGTCCTTCAGGATCGATTCGACCATCTCGACCGTGGCGGCGGCCGGAGCGTAGTAGGCGCTGCCGGTCTTGAGGTAAGCGACAATCTCGGCTCCGCCCTTGCGGGTACGGTCGACGATCGCGTCGAGCTTGCCAGCCTCAACGAGGTCGGTGATGGGGATACCGGCGACGGAGGTGGAACTCAGCAGGGGCACCATGGTATCGCCATGTCCGCCGAGCACGAAAGCGGTGACGTTCTCGACGGAGACGTCGCAAGCTTCGGCCAGGAAGGTGCGGAAGCGAGCGGTATCGAGCACGCCGGCCATGCCGACGACGCGGTTCTTGGGGAAACCGGAAGCGCTGAGCGCTACGTGACACATGGCATCCAACGGATTCGCTACAACGACGATGATGGCGTTGGGCGAATACTTGACCGCCTGCGAAATGCAGCTCTTGACGATCTCGTAATTCTTCATTAGAAGATCGTCACGGCTCATGCCGGGCTTGCGGGGGAATCCGGCCGTTTGGATGATGATGTCCGAATTGGCGGTGTCCTCGTAGCTGTTGGTGCCGATGATTTTGACGTCGCTGCCTTCGATGGGGCAGGCTTCGGCCATGTCGAGGCCTTTGCCTTGTGGGATGCCTTCGGCGATGTCGATTAGCACGACATCGGCAAGTTCTTTCTCGGCCAAGAACATGGCGCACGTAGCGCCGACATTGCCGGCTCCGATGACGGTGACTTTCTTACGCATGATTCCTCTCTGAATAGCCCAGTTGGCAAAGGCTGACTAGCCCATATGAGCGATGATCGCATCGGCGAATTCGCTGGTCCCGACCTTGGTGGCGCCTTCCATTTGGCGGTGCAGGTCGTAGGTGACGGTCTTGGCGGAAATGGCTCCGGATACGCCTCGTTCGATGCGATCAGCGACGTCCCTCCAGCCCATGAAGCGGAACATCATCACGCCGGACAGAATGACGCTTGAGGGATTGATTTCGTTCTTGTCGGCGTACTTGGGCGCAGTGCCGTGGGTAGCTTCGAAGACGGCGTATTCGTCGCCGATATTGGCGCCGGGCGCGAGACCAAGGCCGCCGACTTGCGCGGCGCAGGCGTCAGAGAGGTAATCGCCGTTGAGGTTCGTGGTGGCAATCACGTCGTATTCGGCAGGCCGCAGGATCAACTGCTGGAACATGGCGTCGGCGATGCGGTCGTTGACGAGGATCTTGCCTTCGGCGGAAGCGCCCTCCCAGACCTCGGACTCAAGCACGACCTTGTCGCGGAACTCCTCTGTGGCGACCTCGTAGCCCCAGTCGCGGAAAGCGCCCTCGGTGAACTTCTGGATGTTGCCCTTGTGGACCAAGGTGACGCTCTTGCGGTCGTTGTCGACCGCATACTGGATGGCGGCGCGGACGAGACGCTTCGACCCGGTGATCGAAATCGGTTTGATGCCGATGCCGGAGTCGGCGGCGATGCTGCGGCCCATTTCTCCGTTGAGGAAGGCGATGACCTTCTTGACCTCGTCGGAGCCTTCTTTCCACTCGATGCCGGCATAGACGTCTTCCGTGTTCTCGCGGAAAATGACGACGTCGAGTTCGCCGGGCTCCTTCACGGGCGAAGGAACGCCGTCGTACCAGCGGACAGGGCGGACGCAGCTATAGAGCGTGAGCAACTGGCGCAGTGCGACATTGAGACTGCGGATTCCGCCGCCAATGGGCGTCGTCAACGGCCCTTTGATAGCCACGCGGAACTCTTTGATGGCTTCGAGCGTGTCGTCTGGCAACCAACTGTTGAATTTGTCGAAAGCCTTCTCGCCGGCGAAAACTTCGTACCAGACGACTCTTTTGGAATCGCCGAAAGACTTCTGGACTGCGGCGTCAAAAACCTTGCGAGACGCCTTCCAGATGTCTCGTCCCGTGCCGTCGCCCTCGATGAAAGGGATGATCGGGTTATCGGGAATAATGAATTTGCCGGATTCGACGCGGATCTTTTGACCATCCGCCGGAACAGGGATGCCGTTATAAGCTGCCATTTCTTCTCTCTGTTGGGGGTGCTCGGCAGAGACCAGTACTGGCCGCCGACGAGCCCGGAAGATATTAAATGTTAGCAAATTGGAGCAGGACGCCAGCAATGTAGTCCAGCTGGCGGATTGGGCTAAAGCTTGGGTTCCGCCCGGCCGATAGATCAAGCGCTATGGGCCAACGACAAATTGACCGGCGCGGAGCCGCTCGAAGGCGAATTGCACTGCCGAACGCAGTTGAGATCAGGATCTGCCAAGACGAGGAAACTTCGCGGCCGATCATCGCGAAACTAGTGGACGCCTCCGTGGGCGGCGTTGGGGTGGAGACGTTCACTCGCTTGAAAACGGGAACCCGAGTCTTGGTGAAGGCTCACCTACAATCGCCCGAATTGACCCTAGCGTTCAGCGGGGCTGGCCTCGTGGCGCACTCGCGGGAAGTCGGCAGCGGACGATATATCGTGGGGCTGAACCTGCAGGAAGTCCGGTATGCCCGGGCCTCTTAAGGAAGGGGCAAGGCCAGGCTATCGCTCGACGCTCGGCGAGCCGGAAGGAAACGGACCACAGCATCCGGGGAGTGGAGTTGCTGCAACCAAAATAGGCCGTCGAGATCGCCGCTGTTACTGCGAACGCCGATAAAATCGGTGTCGCCGTCGCCATCGGCATCGGTGGGGAGAAGAGCGCCGAAGCGGCCTCGCTCGCGGCGGAAGATATCGTGCCGAATCCATTCGCCGGTCCCGGAGCCAGGGTTCTGCAGCCAGGCGATTCGACCGGCAGGCGCGCCGATGTCGACGCTCTCGGGACTGACGTCTTTGTCCGTCTCGCTCGGACCAACGCCGCGAGATCCGACCATTAGGTCCATGTCGCCGTCGCCGTCAATGTCGGCTGCGGCGAGGCCTGCCACCCCGTCAAGTCCAACATCTCCGACGGTGCGGTACGACCAGGCCTGGCTCGTGCTGGGCCCTTGCGTAAACACGACGACGAGGCCCGCATCCAAAGCGGCGGCGACATCCAGGCGAGAGTCGCCGTCGAAGTCGGCCAGGGTTGGAGCGTAGATCTCGCCTGTGAAGCCTTCGACCAGTGAAGACTGCGCCTCCAGCGCGATGGCGGAACCCTTGGAAATGTTGCGGAACCACAGTACGCCGGTCCCCGCGCCGGCGCCGGAGAAGAAATCCGTGTCGCCGTCGCCGTCGAGATCGCCTGGCACGGCGAACGCGGCGTCCTGTTGGTTAGCCAGCGCCTCTTCGGTCCAGGCTTCCGCGTCAAGCGGGTTCGCGCCGGGAACTAGACGGACCATCGCGGGAAACTCGCCGATGGCAAACGGCTTGAGACCAACAATCTCCAGCTTGCCGTCGCCGTTCAAGTCAACCAAATCGATGGTTAGCCAAGCGCTCTTGGCGACCGTAGGATAGATGCGCTGCCAACGAAAACCGGGTTTGGATTGACCAGGATTCTGAACGTAGAGGATGCCGTTGACGCCGGCCGCAACCACGTCTTGCCAACCGTCGCCGTCGATGTCGCCAATGGCCACATCGAAGAGTCCGAGGGCGTCGTCGGATTCGGCGAGGGTCAGCAGAAACTTCTCGGCAGGGTCCGGCATGGAATAAGCGACGCGCAGGTAACGGGAGCCCTTATAAGCGGTCACGATATCGGGTTGTCCATCGCCATCGAGATTGCCGAGGGCGAAGGCCTGCGGCCCTCTGAGGGGGACGCCGGACGTCGTTTGGTCGTCGATGAGATTCTCGCGCCAGGAAATCGTTAGATTTTCGACGTTACGCGCCTCGGTGTCGGTGTCCTGGATTGGAGTCCACGGGAGAGTGGAATCGCAGCCGACGAGTGCGACGACGAGCGCAACGAGAAATCCTCTCACGGGTCCCACTGTACGTGTCTTGCGGACTGCACGCAATCGGCAATAGGCCTGAGGGTTGTAGGTACCGTTAAGGCCGCTGGATTGCGGCGCGATCGGCGAGTGAACATCAACCAGCTGTTCGATCTCGAACGCGACCCGCAAGAAATGCATAGCCTGGCGGCAACGCCGGAGCAGCAAGGCCGCATTTCGCGCATGATGACGCTGCTAAGCGACTGGCAGTCGAGATTGGGCGATGGACTGGCATTGACTACAGCGGCGCCGGAAGCGGCAGAAATCGACCTTACAGGCCGGGAAAGGTCGCCGGATCCCTGGCAGCCGATGTGGATCATCGAGAAGTACTTTCCGAATTGGTTTTAGCCGCCGCGCTTGACAGGGCCCCTTACCCTGAGGGAAAGGCTTTCGCCTCTCGCTACAACCATGACAAGACGAGTCGCCGCGAATCCGTTGCCGGAGGCGCCGCGACCGCTGCGTCCGCTGGCGAAAATGCTGGAAGGCATCGGTTTCCAGTTGGCTATCCCTTTTGACAACATCCGGCGGCCCGGCTATATCGGGACTTACGAGGGAGGCCGCGAAATCATCCTAGATGACGGCCGTTTGCTGACGCCGTTTGTCGAGTTGAAGCGGCGATCGACCGCGTTAGGCGATACGAGCAAACGATCGCAATTTTCGTTGGCGTCGTTCGTGAAAACGTTCGGCGGGCTGGCGGGTCTGAACGCGGTGCGAGCCAGTTCTGTTTCGATACGTTTTCCGAATCGGTTCGTACCCAGCGAGTATGTCTCCGTGACGGACATTTTGGAAGATTGGGAGCGATTGCCCCCGGCCTGCCGAAAAGCCTTGCGGGCGCCGGGCAGCTTTGTGATTGTGCAGACGCTCGAAACGGATTCGGTGGAGTACGAGGTCCAAACCAAGACGGTGATAGACGCGGCGTTGCGTGCGCGGATCGAGCGAGAGGCGCAGGATCAAGCGGAAATCTCAGGCACGGAGGCGCAGGTAACCTTCGGCTCGGAGGCCGGTTATTCGCTCGTACTGCAGGGCCAGCCGATGACGATCGCCTATAAGCCTTTTCGTTTGGATCCGCCGAGCGGCGAACAGCCCAAACGACCCCTGTGACCATGTTAAGATGGCTGAAGCTTCGGCTATCCCGAGAGGGCCTGTGGCGCAGTTGGGAGCGCGCTTCCATGGCATGGAAGAGGTCGAGGGTTCGAATCCCTCCAGGTCCACCAATTTTCTCAACAACTTAGGGGCTTGGTCGACTCGATTGCGATCCTGTTAAGGGGTCCGCTTACGCGGCTACGTGGAATACCTCACGAAGCTCTGCCGCACATGGGATCCAGGACCCAACCAAAGACCGTCTCGCTTTGGGCTGAGTCTCGCTCAATCTTGTCTCAAAGCGACAACCGGATCAACGTGCACTGCGCGCCGGGCGGGGATCCAAGACGCTAGCAGAGCGACCAAGACCATGATCATTAGCGCGCTTGTCATTGTCGCTGGATCATACGGCGACACTCCCACCAATTGGGACTGCAAGATGCGGTTCACCCCGAGAGACACCGCCAGGCCAAGAATCATCCCCACCGCAACCGGGAACATACCATCCCGCAGGATCATGCCTCGAATGTCCTTCTTAGCCGCGCCAATGGCCATCCGAATACCGATCTCCTTGGTACGCTGGCTTACTGAATGTGCGATCACAGCATAGAGCCCCACCGCTGCCAGCAACAAAGCGATCAGGGCGAAAATAGGCGCCGCCGCAGCATGCTTTCCCATCTCTGCGTGCTCTAGATCCATGCGGTCGCGTTGAAACGCGAAAGTCTCCTCCAAGTTTGAAAAGTCCGCCAGAATCACATTGGGGTCCAGCATTTGTACCCCGGCTCGAACCGTCTGGGCCACTTGCGCCGGGGCCGCCTCGGTTCTCAGTAGGAAGAACGCTCGCGCTACGGGTTCTTGGCGAAACGGCAAGTAGACAAGAGGCTTGAAATGTTGACGCGTGGCGTCTCCCTGCATGATGTTCGGAGCCACTCCCACCACGACGCGCCAATCTCCGGGCATATTGCCGTCTTTTACCCGAAGACGCCTTCCGAGCGGTTGCTGGCCGGGCAAGTATGTCGCGGCGAAGCTCTCATTCACGATGGCGACGGGTAAGGAGGCCGGCTGATCTCTGTCGCGAAACTCCCGACCGGATATCACGGCCGTTCCGACCGCGCGGAAATAGTCCGGCCCAACGTTTACGAACTGAACCGAATCAGAACCGTCCCGCGTTCCAACTCTTCCTTCAATCTCAAACACTTTCAACCTTCCCGAGTCGACAGGAATTGCGCTGGACAAGGACTCCGTTGCAATGCCACGCACGTTCCTCAACTCTGCATTGAGCCGGTCGAAGTATCGGAGCCTTGCGGCAGCGTCAGGGTATGTGTCCAATGGCAATCTCACCGATCCAACCAGGACATTTTGGGGATCGCGCACTCCCGTGTCCGCATCCACAACGTTCAGCAGGCTCCGTACGAGCACGCCTGCTCCAGAGAGCAGCACAACAGCGAGCATCATCTGCGCCGCCACCATTCCTGCGGCTAAGCGCTTTCCGTGTGCTCCTTGCGTTGCACCACGGGCATCTCCTTTCAGGGCTCCGTTTACACCGAATTGTCGAACACGACTGGCAGGCACGATTGAGAACAAGATCGCCGACCCAACAGAAATGGCGACCAGGTAGGCCAGCGTGTCGGCATCGACTCGATAGTCGAGAACCTGGAAACGCGACGCGGTTTCAACCGCCCATATATGCACACCCCATACGGTGATCCACCAGCCAAGCGCTCCGGCCACACTTGCCAACATGAAACTCTCAACGAGGATCTGGCGTGTTATCCGCCCCCAACCAGCACCAAGTGCCATCCTCGTCGAAAACTCACGCCATCGGCCAGTCGTGCGCGCTAAGGTCAAATTGGTGAGATTGGCACAAGCAATCAGAAGCACGAACCACGCCGCTGCCCAAAGAGAGCCGTAAATGATGGATGCATCCGGCCCGATGAAGAACTGGGCGTAGGTGTCCACTCTGGGTACGACACCTCGGTTTGTCGCCGGATAAGCGGCTTCCAAGCGGAGGTTGATCGTTTCGAGTTCCGCCCGAGCCTCCTCCAACGTGACACCATCCCGCAGTTTGCCGAACGCCAGGTAGCCGCTTGGCCCTCTGGCAAGTGACGAGGGCGTGTGTTGGAGAGGCAGCCACAGCTCTCGTTCTTCGGGAAACGCGAAGCCTTCCGGCATGACGCCGATGACGGCAGTAGGCTGATCGTTGATGCGGACCGTCAATCCAATAATATCGGACCGCCTGTTGAACGCCGTCTCCCAAAAACGGTAGCTGAAGATGACGACTCGTGGAGCCCCCGAGGCCTCGTCGGAGGGAAGGAAATCACGCCCCAACATCGGCGGCACGCCGAGTAACCGAAACGTGTTGCTGCCCACGGTGCGACCCCCAAATACATTGAGGGGACGCCCATCGCCGTCCTTAAGAGTAATCGGCGTCGAGGCAAGAAATGCCATATCTTCGAACGCCTTTGCATCGGCGCGCCACGCCTCGAAATCCGGATACGAGATGCAGCACAACCCAGAGGGATAGCGTTCCTGCAAATAAAGCAGCCGGTCGTTCTCTTTGACCAGGGGGAACCCCCGAAACAACATTGCGTTTATCACCGTAAAGACTGTGACGTTCAGTCCGATGGCGACCGCAAGTGTGGTGATCCCTGCGAGAGTATACGTTCGGTCTTGTCGTAGCCTTCGGATCGCGAACCGGAAGTCAGAGGCGAGTCCCTCCAGCCATGGAAGCCCCCGCTGATCGCGATAGCGTTCCTTGACGGACTCCACGTTACCGAATTTCAATCGCGCGGCCCTTCGAGCCGCCTTCGGCATCATACCGGCACGAATGTTTTCGTCCGTCTGCATCTGAATGTGAAAAGCGATTTCATCAGACAGATCGTGCTCCTCGCGTGCACGCGAGACCGTACCTCGGAGGCGAGACCACAGCTCGCGCAGGCGTCTCATGCCGGATCTTTCCTTAACTGAGAGAATCGCGCGATGATGTCATTCGCCCTCTGCCATCCGCGTTCTTCTTCGGCGAGTTGCTTCTTGCCCTCAGCTGTTATGCGATAGAACTTCGCTCGGCGATTGTTGTCTGAGATGCCCCATTCGGTGGCAACCGCCCCCTCCTGTTCCAGTTTCAGCAGCACCGGGTACAGGGTGCCGTGATTGATCAAGAGCAGATTCTCGCTGGTCTGCTCGATACGCCGCGCAATCCCGTAGCCGTGCTGTGGACCAAGCATATCGAGGGTTTTGAGCACCATCAGGGAAAGCGTGCCCTGCCAAACATCCGCTTCTTTCTTCATCTATTGGTTTCCCACGGTACCCTAGACTCCTATGGGAAAACAATAGAAAAGAGATCCATCGAGAGTTCCATGGCATGGAAGAGATTCGAGGGTTCGAATCCCTCCAGGTCCACCAATTTTTCAACAACTTAGCGACCTTTAGCCGCCGGTTCACGTAAGATGATCGTGATCGGGTTAGAGCCGTTGTTCGCGTCCAAGTGCAAAAAAGGAGATCGAGATGTCCGAGTTGAATCGTCGTCATTTCTTCGTGGGCGCAGGAGCAGCCCTCGCAGGTTGTGCAGCTGAGTCGAAGGAACAAACAGGAAACCCAAACGGAAAGCCTGCTTCTGGGCCATCGGCGGCGGTGCTGGATCAAGCCCTCGCAAAGTCCGTCCTCGATGTTTCGAGCATCGACAAACCCGTCATCATCGACTCCATTCGATTCCTCGAGAAGGGCGACGAGCAGTTCGTCCATGTGCGGTCGAAGGACGGGGCTGAAGGACTCTCTTTGACCAACGGCCGGCCCTACGCGGCACAGATGCTGACGGAGATCATCTTTCCGTTCGTGATCGGCAAGGACGCACGAACTTGGGAAACGGAGATGCTCTGGGACCTCTACCGCGACGGCAGCAACTATAAGTTGCAAGGCCTGGCGTTCTGGTCTTGTCAGGCGTGGGTCGAGTTCGCCATCCTCGACATGCTCGGCAGAGTGGCCGGCAAGTCGATCGGCGAGATGATGGGCGGCGTGCTCCGCGACAAGGTTGACTTCTACGTCGCAAGCGGCCGCCGTGATACGACACCCGAGGAAGAAGTTGTCTACTTGCAGTCGTTGCTCGATGAAACGCACGCGAAGGCTGTGAAGTTTCGACTTGGCGGCCGGATGAGCCGCAATGCCGATGCGCTGCCAGGACGTACCGAAGGCCTAATTCGGTTAGCGAGAAAGACCTTCGGCGATGCGATCGACATCCACGGCGATGCCAATAGCTCCTACGACCCGGAACACGCGATCCCGGTCGGCCGCGTACTGGAAGAGGTCAATGCCGTTTACTTCGAGGAGCCTTGTCCGTTCGATCACCTGGACGAAACGAAGGTCGTCAGGGACGCGCTCAACATTCCGGTATCGGGAGGGGAGCAGGAGTTCAGTGAATGGAATTTCCGCTGGATGATCGCCAATCGCGCGGTGGATATCGTCCAGCCGGACCTCCATTATTACGGCGGCATGGTTCGTTCCGCCCGTGTCGCCAATATGGCAGAGGAGGCCGGCATGGCGACGACGACCCACATCTCGGGCGGGTTCGGGTTCATCTACAACATACACTTCGCATCGCGGACGAAGACGATCGGCAAGTACCAAGAGTACAAGCAAGGGATTGAGAACTACGCTGACTGGTTCGATCCGCACCTGACGATTACCGATGGGAAGCTGAGTGTTCCGAAGGGCCCCGGCGTCGGGATCAAAGATATTGCCGCGGTCATCAGCGGCGCGAAGCAGATCGGGTGAGCGTGTCGGCGGATGTTAGGCTGGGATTGTTTGCGGTCCCGGCTTCCCTCCCCTCAGAAAGCCGAAGACCGCGATCAGAGGTTAGCGCGGGTTGAGCCGTCTACCCTCCCGTAGATTTACTAGTTCGTGAAGGTACCGGAGATCGAAGTACGCTCCACTGAGCTAGCGACTGAGGGGCACGCTTCACGGCGCCGGGAAGCGGGCGATGCGATCTTCGTTGCTGGCTACCCAGATCTCGTTGCCGACACGCATGGCGGCGCTTACCCGCTGCACAGCTGCCGTTCCATCGGCGCCGCCTAGACGCCTGACGGCCAGCGTCTCCGGATCGATTTCGATCACCGACCAGCCGGTCCGGCAAGGCGGGCTCGCGCACGCAGCAGAGTTGGCGGGATTCGGTCCGGCGCTGAGGAGTTTGCCGTTGTTGTCCCAGTGGACATTGTCTGGGTTCATCGGCGTTGACACCGCGCGCCTGGCCATCGGGGTCGTGCTGCGGTCGAAGCGGATGATTTCCCGAGTAGCAGCCGTAACGTAGACGTAACGGCCGTCTTGCGACACGTCGATGCCGTTTGGCCGCGAAAGCTCGGTACCAGGCAGCTTTTGCACTGGGCCGCCGGGATGCCATTCGACGACGTATCCGGTGATTTCCCCAGGAGCGCTCGTTGTCTGATTCTTACCTCGCATTCGGGTCGCCACGAAGCCGCCATCCGGGAGCCGCGCGACAGAGTTGTGGTAACCAGCCTGCTCCAACATGACGCAGCCCTTCCAGGTCAGTGCGGGCGCCGAACGAAGGTCCAAATCATAGACTTCGATCGCTTCTCGTTCGCCATGACTCGTGGTGTAGATGGTGAAGCGCCGAGGCGAAGTCTCGACCAAGCTGAAGCCATGCACGTCGAAGGCTTGCAGGTTGAGCGGGCCAGGACATTCAGGAAACGTCTCGGTATCGTGCTGCGACTTGAAGGCGGGGCTGTGTATCAGTTCCGAGGTTGCGCCTGTTGCGGGATCGATCAGGTACATATGACCTGGCGCTCGATGCCCCGAAGCAAGCACGAGACCGGTCGACCCGGCCATCACTACATCTTCCGGAACGACGAAACCGCAAAGATAACTCATTCCTTGTTCGCCGTGGCAGTCAGGGGACGATGCACTTCCGCCTTGTGCGCGAGCCGAGGTTGGGAACTGGGCGGCGAAAAGAAAGGCGGCGGCCACCGCCGCTACGGAATGAATCTTGTAATGGGGCCACATAGCTTATTCCTTTCCTCCTGCCCGGACGCCCGGAAGTATACATCACCTGCGGTTAGTCGATGCGGCCCGTGCGGGCTTGTTCGAAGAACGTAGGGCCGCCTACTTGTCCGCCTTTGAAGGCGATTTCGAGGCCGTCGAGGGGGCCGGCGGAATAGGCGCGGCATAGCGGCGAACCGGGGGCCAAGGGACTGACAGCGGTGAGGGCGTGGATGTCGAGTTGGCGGCCGGCGCCGGAGGAAGTATCGCCGCCGCAGACGACGGCGCGGCGAATGCCGGTACGCTCGAGGGCTGACGCAAAGAGGCGTCCGAGGTTCTCGGAAAGCGCGCGGCGGAAGGGTTCGTCGCCTTCGATGAGATTCGGGTCCGATGGACCGAGAGCCGTGTACAAAATGAAGCTGGCCCCGGAGGCAGCGGAAGAGACGGCCTGCTGCAGGGCGCCGTCGAATTGACCGGCCGCAACCGCGCGAGCGTCGAGCGGAATGCCGTCGTAGCCTTTGTCCATTGCTTGGCGGATGGACACGGCGGTCTCAGGAGAACAACTGCCGGAGAGAACGGCGAGGCGGTCCACGGATGCGGCCTGCTGAAGAACTGGGGGTTGCGGCAGTAACCCGGCAGAGCGCCAGTAGGCGACGAGGGCGTAATCCAGGCCGGATGAAGCGACGGCGAAGGGAGCGGCGGCGCGGTTTTCCCAGATCAGGCGGCCGACTTCGATGAGCGAAGACTCGTCTAGTACGTCAAAGAGAATAGCGTGCTCCCCGGAGGCGATCCCCTCGGCGATTCGCGTCTGCCCCGCCCCGGAAGCGAGAGCCAATAGGTCGACCAAGCCAATCTTAACGCTGGTTTGCGCGGCGAGGTGACGGCGCAGATCCGATTCGCCCATTGGCGTCACCGGATGGCGGCTCATGGTTGGATGCCGGTCGAGGCGGTAAGTCTCCGAGGCGACGCGGGCGAAGAGGTTGCCGAAGGCTTGGTAGCGGCGCAGCTTGGGAGCGCCGACGACAATGGGCGCCCAGGCGGACGCGAAGACGTCGAGACCGATGTCGAGTGCGCGTCCGATGGCGCCGATCTGCGGCGAACTGTCGAAAGTCGAGCAAACTTTGTATTGGTTGATGGGCGCGCCGAAGCTTCCGAGTTGGCGAAAGATAGACGGAAGATGCTCCGACATCCACTCGGGTGAGCGGCTGCGGCTGTCGCCGGCAATGCCGATCGCACGCGCGGAACCAAAGCGAGACAGTTGCACTTCGCTGGGAGGTTGCAAGAAGAGGACCGTAGGCAGGCCCGCCCAGGTGAGCACTTCCATAACATCGGTCGAGCCGGTGAAGTCGTCGCCGTAGTAGGAGAGAGCGAGCTTCGGAATCACTTGCCGAATTGCTCCTGGGCTTGGCGGAACTCGGGACTGGAGGCGGCCACTTGCTCTCGCGTCAAGCCAGCGAGGGCGCCTTCCCATGCGGCGCGCATGCTGGCGGAGCCTGCGGCGATGCCGCCTCGGTGGCCGACGATGCCGCCGCCCGCGGCGTGGATGAGGTCGGCATTTCCTAGAGCGGCGTAAGTGTCGAAGGCCTGGTCAGCCCATTGGCCGGACGAAAACACAGGCATGACTTCGCAACCGCGGCCAGGGCCTTCGAACATGGGCATGAGGCATTCTCTGGCTGAAGCAATCACCGATTCGTCGGCCTCGCAAAATTTGTTGCGCAGTCCGTTCACATGCAGATGATCAGCGCCGGCGAGGCGCCAGAACTTTTGCCAGGCCGTGTAGTCAATGCCGATGAACGGCGAGCGCGCATAAAGCCCCCAGCCGTTGCGATGGGCGTGAATGGGCAGCCGGCTATGGGAGCGCAGAGCGGTCATGCCCGACAAGCCGATGGAGTGCATGCTGGCCATCACGCAGGTTCCGCCCGCCGCGGCAACGAGGTCATGACGGCGGCGCATCTCGTCGATTTCGCCGGTGAGATTGAAGGCGAACATGACCATCTTGCCGGTCTTGTCTGCGTGCCTTCTGAGCACCGACATGACTTTATCGACGCGCTCGGCGAAGAGGCAGTGCGGGCCGTCGGCTTGGAGTTCGTCGTCCTTAATGAAGTCGAGGCCGCCCTCGGCAAGCTGACGGACCAGCGCGGCAGTGTCGTCGGGCGAGAGGCCAACGCTCGGCTTGACGATGGTGCCAATCAGCGGCAGACGTTCAACGCCGGCGAGCTTGCGCGTGCCGGCGACGCCGAACTGCGGTCCAAGATAAGCGTCGCGAAACGCTTGCGGGAGCGAGACGTCAAGCAGGCGCAGGCCGGAAAACTGTTTGAGCTCGAATAGATTTCCGGCAACGGTGGCTAGCAGGTTGGGGAGCGACGCGCCGAGGTTGTCGAACGGCCAGGAGACGTGGATCCTCGCTTGTCTCCACTTGGACGACGTTTCGCCCTTAGGCACTCCGGCGCCCGGCAAGGATGGAACGTTAACCGAGCCGGTTTCCTCGATATGTTCGACGACGGCGCCGCTGCGGGCTTTGAGTTCGGGCGTCTCGCCTGGCAGAGAGATAAACGTGCCCGACGACTGCTCGCCGGCTAAAACTTCGGCCGCCTGTTGCAGCGGGAATGCGGTTTCGACCCAGTAGGTCGCCTGGATGCGGTCCGACATCGCTGTTAGGAAGCGTTAGGCGGTTGGGTGATATCGAGGACGCTCTGCCTGATGGCGTCTTCCTCGAACACTTTCTTCCAGTCGGGTTGGAAGATGGACTTCTTGGCTTTCTCGATTGCCAGCAAGGCGCCGTCCGAGAATCGCGCGCCTTCGAACATTTGGAAAGCGATGCCGATTTCAACTTTGAGGTGACCGATCACGAAATCCTCGGCGGCCTGTGCCGGTACGCCGCGACGGACGGCCTCGTCGACGGCTTCCTTGATGATCATCATGCAGGTGGCGGCCACGGTCTCCGAGAGCACGGGCTCAAGGATGGCCATCTGTTCGACGGTGACGCGGTGGGCGCGAACGACAGGGCTGTAAATGACCCGGGCCAAGCGCACGCCTTCCATGTAGGCGCCTTCCGGACCCTGCATCAGCGCGCAGACAATGTGCTGCTTGGCGTGGATGCCGCCGAAAAAATCGAGTTGGGCTTCCGGCGTTTTCTCTTGATGGATTACCGGCGGGTGGCAGGGATGGGTAATGAAGTATGCCAGGTCATCCCGCTTGGGCATTTCGCCGGCGTAGGGGGCGGCGGCGTCAAGACAGACGATCATTACGCCAGGCTTCAGTAGGTGTTGGATCTCATGTGCCACTTTGCCGATCAGCCGGTCCGGGACGGCGAGAATCACGGCGTGCGCGCCGTCCAATGCCGCCTCGATATCGAAAACCTGGAACCCTTGGCGAGCCAGCGCCGCCTTTCCGGTCTCACTTACTTCGACGTGGCGTACGCGATAAGCGGATTTTTTCAAGTTTGCGGCAAGACGGAGGCCCATTTTGCCTCCGGCTCCAACGAGCACAACGTGGTTGATCGGCATGGCGACAAGTGTTCCTTTCACTTCGCGAATATCGCGAACTACCCATAATACTGGGCGGCTACTTCAGGAAGCCGCTGCGAACGACGTCTTGCGAGCTGAGTTCGTCGTTGAGCGGATCGTCGAGAGCAAGCAAATCGCGAAGTTCGGGGCTGAGCTGGGCTTGTACCGAGGGCGAGAGCAGCTTCTTTTGATATTGCTGTTGAGGCTTGTCTCGACGGCAGTAGAAGCTGTGCAGCGCAAGGCGATCGGCGGCGGCGCGATTCTCGGTTCCGGCGTGCCAAAGGTGGGCATTCATCACCACCACATCGCCGGAATTTCCGGTGATCAAGATCTCGTCCGGGTGGGCGGCATGGAGATCGTCGAGAGCTTGCTGCGGAAGGAGACCAGAGCGGTGAGTTCCGGGCACGGCACGCAAGGCGCCGTTCGTTTCGGTAAAGTCGTCGAGCATCCAGACGACGTTGCAGACCCAGTAGCCTTTTTCGTCGGGGACGGCGGCCATGTCGGCGTGAAGCGGTTGCGGAAATCCTCCGCCGGCGATCGCGGAGCGTGCGTTCAAGCTGCTGAGTTTGATTTCGGGGCCAAGGACCTGGCGAACCAGGGCCAACACGGAAGGGTCAGCAACGGCGCGCTGGAAGATGGCGCCTTTGTTGACAAGGTTAGCTAGCCGTCTGGCGCCAGGCTCTAGCTTGAAATCGGAACCCGCGGCGTCGCCTTCTGCGTAAAAGAGTTGAGCGATCCTGTCGTGAAAGGCGCCGACTTCAGCGGGATTCAGGAGTTGGCGGAGGGTGGTGAACCCTTCTCTATCCAGCTCGGCAGCTTGCTTTTGTGAGACCGAAGGGCTTTGGATCACGTCTCAAATTGTACGATCACAAATAGTTCGATAGGGCGAACGCTCATTCTAGTTGCCGTGACGGCGTCGGGCTGTGCAACTCTGGTTGCTCAGCCGAGGGCGGAATTGCGTCCCGAGGCGATTGCCGCCTACCAAAAGTACGCGGAGCGCGTAGAGCAGCACTTCAATCAGAGGCTGCAAGGCGATGCCTCACGGTTCCTTTCGGCCTCGGGCGATGCAGCAGCGAAACAGCGGCTGCACAACGGCGCTATTGATCCGCAGTTCACGGAACGAAGTCTCGAAGTTCCGGGCGGGCTGATCCAGGATTGGACCGCGACGATGTTCGTGAAGGGCGCCTCGGGCGAAGAGGTCATCACACTTCTGACGGATTACGGCCGCCACGAGGACTTGTACCCCGAAGTCATCGCCGGCAAGGTGCTGAGCCGGAACGGTCCGAAGATGCGCAGTTCGCTGCGCCTACTCAAGGAAAAGGTGTTCACGGTTGTGTTGGACACGGAGCACGACGTCGAAATCGTGAAGGGGCGCGATCGCCGATGGCAACTGCGCTCCAGAAGCGCGCGCATCCAAGAGATACGCGATGCGGGCAAGCCGACGGAGACGATGCTGCCGGAGGGTGAAGATTCCGGATTTCTCTGGCGGCTCAATGCTTACTGGAGCATTCAAGAGAGCGACGGCGGAGTTTATGTGGAGTGCCGCAGCGTGACGTTGACCCGAGGGGTCCCGCTGGGCCTCGGATGGATTGTGAAACCGTTCACCTTGAGCCTTCCGCGCGATTCGCTGGTCAGCACGCTGGAGGCGACGAAGCGGGCACTACAGCAGGGCTCAGAATAGAACGGCGCGGAGCTTCTACAGAGGCTCAGTAACCCATCCTAGTGAGCTGTCAAGCAAGTCCTGTGGCGGCGCCTTAAGTTAGCTGAGGCCGTAGACGGATCGAAGGAGTGGGCGTACGATGCGAAGGCAGGCTGCGCTTTAGCAGCCGCATTCAGATGACAGAAATACTTTGGTTGCTGCGGGCAGTAGCTAAGACGGCCGTTTTCATGGCGTGCGGCGTAGTCGCCCTTGTGCTGGGCCTTGGCATTCTCTATTACCCCTATTCGACGGATGACCCGGCGCTTGAGGTGAGCTTGGAGGCCTTGGCGGCGGATGACTTCTATGAGGAAGTGTATTCGGGCGCGGAGGGGCAGTCTGTAACCGCGCCGGAAGAAGAGAGCGCTGATCACGAATACGTCGTCATGGGGCGCGACGCCGGCGAAGCAATGGGGGCGAATGAGGCGGTTGCCGACTTCGTCAAGAATTATGACCTGGAAGACGCGAAAGTCCTCGAAGTCGGCGCCGGAAGCGGACAACTGCAAGACATCGTCGAAGACTATACCGGTCTCGACATCGCCGCGAGCGCGGCGCGCTACTTTCACAAGCCATTCGTGCATGGATCGGCGACGGACATGCCGTTTGGGGATTCCGAGTTCGATGCCGCGTGGACGGTTTGGGTATTGGAACACGTGCCCAACCCCGAGCTTGCTCTCAAGGAATTGCGACGGGTCACGAGACCGGGCGGCTTGATCTTCCTGGCCCCAGCATGGGTTTGCGACTCCTGGCTGGCGGAGGGCTACCCTGTGCGCCCCTACAGCGACTTCGGCTTGAGCGGGAGATTGACGAAGGCTAGCCTAGTATTTCGCACCAATCCGCTGTATCGATTTGCGCATCTGGTTTCATCCCGGATTGTGCGAAGGGCCGTGCTTCTTGCCGAAGGCGATGGGCCGACGACCTTCCAATACCGCAGGATCGAACCGAACTACGATCACTATTGGATGCCTGACAGCGATGCGGTCGTTTATCTCGACCCCCATGAAGCGCTGTTGTGGTTTCGCAGCCGAGGCGACGAATGCCTCAATTGCCCGCAGAGTACGGGCGATCAACTGTTGATGGGACTGCAGCCGTTGGTGATCCGTGTGAACAAGTCGCCTGTCGATGCGGTCCAAAGCCTCGTTAAAGAGAAATAGAACGGGGACGTAGCCGCCGCCAGGGCTGCTCCATCCCCGTTGTTCCGCGGTCAAAGACTATTCGGCGTTCCAAGGCGGAACGACGCCGTTCACGCGCGCATAGGCAATTCCCTGCCCGAGGTGCTCGCTAAGATGCTCGGTGAGCGCCCAGAGCGCCTGCCTTGTCGTCATGTCACGACCAAAGAGGTTCACGGTCTCGTCCGCCGCCTCAGGAGCAATGCCCTGAATCGCGCCTTTCAGATGCTCGAACGAAGCGCTCAAGGCCGCGGTAATCGTCGCCTTGTCGGTCACATCCTCGGCGGGAACCGCGCCTTCGGGAGCGGTTGCGCCAAACGTGCTGGCCAAGCCGAAGTTCGCTCCCGTGATGTGCAAGTAGAGCTCGCTCACTGAGCGTACCCCCTCGGCAGGTCTCCATGTGTACTTGTCTTCGGGCATCGCCTCGGCGAGGGAGACGACGCGCTCTTGCAGCGTATCCAGCCGGCTAAGGACTTCGTCGCGGAATGCGGGGCTGGCAGGCGGGGCTTCCGCGGCGGGCGGATTGGCCGGGGTGCAGCCCAACGCTAGACAGAACAGGGCCCCCGCGAGGGAACCAAACAAGATTCGATTCATTGAACTACTCCTAGCAAACAAAATACTTCTCGATTCGGGCACAGCGACAGGATAGCGAATGAGACGAACTACCGGTCGACGAGACGAACCGCGGCGGCCGCTACGGAGTTCTCGACGGCCGGTTTGGCGACGCGCCGAAATCCGCTCCATTCCTCAGAGACGATGATCGAATTGTATGGATTCTTATTGTGATACTTGACCGCCACGGCCCCGACGATGCCGCTAGGGTCGTCGCCGATTCGTTCGGAGATCAGAGTGACATCTTGGCAAGCGGCAAAATCGACCGCTCCCACGGTGTAGCGGTAGTGCAGGAATCGGCGGCGAGCGCCATTGGGGGCGAGTTCTTCGTCGACGATGTCGATGACCTCACCAGAGGTGATGCGGCCGTTGCGATTGACTTCCAAGCGCCGCTGGCGCTCCCTCTCGTCAGGATCGTTTTCGCGCCGCCATTTGCCGGCGAGCAGAGCCATGGCCGCAAGGGCAGCGACGGCGACTACGGTAAACGTAGCAGCCACCTCCGCCCACTGCGGCCATGGTAATTGCATCAGCGTTTTTGGCTCTTTCGGTAATCGGCCAGGAACTGCTCCAGTCCGATGTCCGTCAGGGGATGATCGAAAAGCTTCTCGAAAACCGCGTAAGGCAGAGTGACTACATGGGCGCCGCAGAGGGCCGCGTCTCTCACATGCAAGGGTCCGCGGGCGGACGCCGTCAGCACTTGCGTCGGGAAGCCGTAGTTATCGTAAATCGTGACGATGTCGCGAATGATCTCCATGCCTTCGAAGGAGACATCGTCGAGACGGCCGACGAAGGGACTGATGTAATAAGCGCCCGCCTTGGCGGCGAGCAAGGCCTGATTGGCAGTGAAGCAAAGCGTGACGTTGACGCGAATTCCCTCGGAGGACAGCATCTTGGTGGCCTTGATGCCCTCGCGCGTCAAAGGCACCTTCACGACCACGTTGTCGTGAATTTTCGCTAGTTTACGGCCTTCGGTGAGCATTGCTTCCGCTTCGGTCTCGACAACCTCAGCAGAAACGTCGCCGTCGACAATCTCGCAAATCTCAAGGATGCGCGCGGCGTGATCGGCGCCCTCCTTAGCGATGAGGGTGGGATTCGTCGTGATTCCGTCTAGGATGCCGTATGAATTCGCCTTGGTGATCTGATCGATATTGGCGGAGTCCAAAAAAAACTTCATGCGTGCCTCTTATTCCTTAGCGTTTATTCTATTCCAATCCGGGCCGCGGCCCTAATTCAGCGTGGACCGACGACCTGCACCACAGCAGGAGTGCCGGCATTGCCGGAGCGATCGACCGCCGTCACCGAGTACGTGACAGTTTGCCCTGCCGCGAGCGGCTGGTCGCTGAAGTTTGCCGATTCCAACAGACCCTCATGGATCGAGACACCGTCACGGAGGACGCGGTACCCGGCGAGATCCGGTTCGGAATTGGAGGCCCAAGAGAGTTCCACTCCGATAGCGACCGCGAGCGCGCGCAAGTCGGAGGGCGTGGCCGGCGGGAATACGTCACGGGGCGTCAACGAAGCAATATTGGAAGCGGGCCCAGGGACATCGGGCGAATCTCCGGCCGGCTTCAACGCCTTGACGCGGTAGCTGCTCGACATGTCCCACTGCGGGGAGGAGTCTAGAAACTCGGCGGCTTCCGCGGAACCGATTGACTCGAACTCGCCTTCGGCAATGCGCCGCTCCACGTCGTATCGAACGGCTTCTTGCACGGGAGTCCAAGCCAACCTGACGCCTTGCTCCACGGTCGTCGCAGCGAGATCGGATGCGCCCGAGGGTGGCTGTACGACATCGAGCAGACGCAATTCGGACCATGCAGAGGCGCGGCCAGCAGCGCTGACGCCGCGGACGGCGAAAGCTCTCCTCGTGCCGTACTGCGCGGCGAGCGGCGCCCGGACGGCCAAACGCGTTCCCGGCCCGGTCGTGGCGGGATCCTGAGCCGCCACGGTCGTCAGGACTTCGCCATGGTCGCGGAGCGCTTCCTCAGCGGGAAGAGCGCCGCCTGGAGGTACAACTACCGAATAGATTTCGAAGCGCTCCATGTCGCGGAAGACCTGGCCTTCGCTGCCAAGTACGGGCCAAGTCCACTCGGCCACGATCTCGGATGCTTCTTGGCGGACGGCGAAATCGTCGACGCGACCGGGAATGTGCAGCAGGGGCGGGAGAGGCTCTCCGACGGAACCACAGGCGGCAAGCAGGACCGCGAGCGCAGGCACGATGAGGCGCCGCCAGTTGCGGGAAAGGCGAGGGGAAATCACGATAGCAACCGCCGCTACAGGATGTAACGGCTCAAGTCCTGATCCTTGACCACGCCGGCGAGTCGATCGGCGACATATTTCGCATCGATCTTGACGGCCTTCTTCTTCAAATCCGGCCCCTCGAACGATACCTCTTCGAGAAGCTTCTCCATAATCGTGTGCAACCGCCGGGCTCCGATGTTCTCGGTTTGTTGATTCACTTCGGTAGCGAGGCGGGCGATCTCAACGATGGCATCGTCGCCGAATTTCAGCTTGACCCCTTCGGTCTCCATCAGGGCGACGTACTGCTTGATGAGGGCGTTCTTGGGCTCGGTTAGGATTCTGACGAAGTCCGCGGCGGTGAGCGACTTCAGTTCGACGCGGATCGGGAAACGACCTTGCAGTTCGGGAATCATGTCCGACGGCTTCGAGACGTGAAAGGCTCCGGCAGCGATGAACAAGATGTGATCGGTACGCACCATGCCGTAACGAGTATTGACGGTGGTGCCTTCCACGATGGGCAAGATATCCCGCTGCACGCCTTCGCGACTTACGTCGGGTCCGCGACTGCCCTCGCGGCCGGCGATCTTATCCATCTCGTCGAGGAAGATGATTCCGGACTGCTCCACGCGGTCGACCGCTTGCCGCGTGACCTGATCCATGTCGACGAGCTTCTGTTCTTCCTCTTGGACGAGGTAGTCGAGCGCTTCGACGACATGCATTTTGCGGCGCCGTGACTTGCCGCCGAACAAACCGGGAAGCATATCGCGGAGATTGATGTCCATCTCCTCGATTCCGGAGTTGGTGATCACCTCGATAGGCGTGTTGCGATCGCGTACCTCTATCTCGACCATGCGGTCGTCGAGCTTGCCCTCACGCAGATTGCGGCGCAGCTTCTCGCGGGTTCTAGCGAGGGATTCCTTGCCCTCTTCGCCTTCCTCATCAGGCGTCTGCGGCGGCATCAAAATGTCGAGAATCCGCTCTTCGGCGTTGGCTTCGGCCCGCTCGGCCACGAGGTCGAGCTTCTCTTCGCGGACCATGTCGATACCGACATCGACGAGATCGCGAATCATCGAGTCGACATCGCGGCCGACATAACCTACCTCGGTGAACTTCGAAGCTTCAACTTTGAGAAACGGCGAGTTCGACAAGCGGGCCAGCCGCCGGGCAATCTCGGTCTTGCCGACTCCCGTAGCGCCCATCATGAGGATGTTCTTAGGCATGACCTCATCGGCCATTTCGGGGTTCAACTTGCGGCGGCGAACGCGGTTTCGGAGGGCGATGGCAACGGCGCGCTTCGCGTCCTGTTGACCTACGACGTGCTTGTCGAGTTCTTGGACGATCTCGCGCGGAGTAAGTTCGTCCAGGGCAGGAGCGTCCATCTCGGACTGACCGGGAAGATAAATAACCATAACGGCGAACCTAGCCCAGCTCTTCGAAATTCAAGCTGTCGTTGGTGTAGATACAAATGTTGGCGGCGATCTTCATTGCCGCCTCGGCGACTTGGCGAGCATCGAGCTTCGTGTGCTGCATTAATGCGGTAGCCGCTGCGACCGCGAATGCGCCGCCCGAGCCGATGCCTGCCACCGGTTCGTCGTGTTCGATGACGTCGCCGGTGCCGCTAATCAGCAGCGTCGAGGACTGATCGGCGGTCAATAAGACCGCTTCCAAGTGCCTCAGGGACTTATCCGTACGCCAGTCTTTGGCCAATTCAACGGCGGCCCGGGTCAGATTGCCATTGAACTCTTGTAGCTTGTCCTCAAAACGGGAAAACAGCGACATGGCGTCGGCGGTGGAACCCGCAAACCCGGCGAGTATCTTCTCGTTATACAAGCGGCGAGTCTTACGGGCGGTTCCCTTGATGACTTCGCTGCCTAGAGTCACCTGGCCGTCGCCGCCCATGACGGTCTTGCCATCGCGGCGAACGCAGAGAATAGTTGTCGAACGAATCTTGGGCTGTTTGGGCATCTTCGGAGCCAAACCTCTAAGTATAGCGGCGGTCCAGGCGAACGGCCGATCAGTTGATGATGCCTTGGACGTTGAGCTCGATGCGGTACACGCCGGTGCGGGCAGTCATGTACAGCGTCTTGCCCTCGTTGCCCCAAGCGACATTGGCGGGAGGTTCGTCCGGCCGAATCGTGCCGAGGTGGACTCCGTCAGGAGAGAAAATCCAGAGGCCGCCGGGGCCGGAAGCATAGATACGACCGTCTTGATCGAGCACCAATCCGTCGGGGAGACCTTCTTGGTTATTGGAGGTGACGTCGTAGAAAACTCGCCCAGGGCCGATTGAGCGATCTTCCGCTACCGGGTAGCGTATCCAGTTCTTGCGATAGGGATCGGAGTTCGACACGTAGAGATACTGGCCATCGGGAGAGAAGGCCAGACCATTTGGACGCGATTGGCCATCCGACAGCAGCTCGACGGTTTCGCCGTCAGCGCTGACACGGAAAACGCCGTTGAAATCGAGCTCCTTCTGCGGATCCTCGTCCTGCTCCTTCAATCCGAAGGGCGGATCGGTGAAGTAAAGCCAACCATCCGGCCCCCAGACGAGATCGTTCGGGCTGTTGAGCCGTTTGTCTTCGAAGCGATCAACGAAGACGGATCGCTCGCCGGTCGGCTTCAGCAAACCGATACGGCGGTTGCCTTGCTCGCAGATCAAGAAGTTGCCGGCTGCATCCAGGGCGATTCCAGCTGGTCCAGCGGACCAATCGTTTTCCGCGGCGCCGGCATAGACCGGACGCAGTATTTGGGTCACGTCGCGTTCTTGGGGGTTCCAGCGGTACAGCGCGTTATTGCGAACGTCCGCAAAGGCCAAGAAGGGAAGGCCTCGCCATTGGCCTCGCCGGACCCAGAGGGGCCCCTCGGCGAAGACAAATCCGGCAGCGATTCTCTCGATACGATAGTTCTCGGGTAAGATTTCGTCTAACTCGGCCTCCATACGCAGCACTGTGCCCGCCCCGCTGCTGAGCGACTCGGGACCTTCTGAGCTGTCGCTGGGCGGGCTGCCGCACCCCAATTGCAGCATCGCAATAAGACAGGCCAGACAGATTTGCGGGACTCGTCGACTACATTCCACTACAATAAGTCCGAGTTAATACGTCAATGCCACAGAGTAACCCTTCGCAACAAGAATACGATGCCGTCGTTGTTGGAGCCGGAGCCGGCGGCGGTACTGCCGTCCGAGTCCTGACCGATCACGGGATGAATGTCTGCCTACTCGAGGCGGGCCCGATGCTCGACCCGACAACGGAGTTCAAAGAGCACAAATTCTACTATGACTATGACCACCGGGGCGTCGAGGACGGCGGCAAGTCCTATTTTGGCCTTGGCAAGCCCTATGGCTTCATGACGACGACGTCAGGCGGATGGAGCCTGCCCGGAGAACCGTACACGGTAGGCGAAGGCAGCCAGTTCTGGTGGTTCCGCTCGCGCATCGTCGGAGGCCGAACGAACCACTACGGCCGCATGTCGTTCCGTTTCTCGCAAATGGACCTCAAGGCGCGGGATCGCGACGGCCTCGGCCGCAACTGGCCGATCGACTACTCCGACATCTCGCCTTATTACGACAAGGCGGAAAAATTCATCGGCGTCACCGGCACAGTCGAAGGAATCCCGTCGGCTCCGGACGGCATTTTCGAGAAACCGCCGGCGCCCCAGGTGCACACGCTGCTGGCCCGCGAGGCCGGAAAGAAGATGGGCATCCCGTTCATCGCCAATCGCCGGGCGATCATTACTGCCCCCAAGAACGGGCGCGCGGCCTGCCACTACTGCGGAGATTGTGGACGCGGGTGTCTTACGGCCTCGGCGTATTCGGCCAGCCAAGTGGAGATTTTCCCAGCGCTGAAGACCGGCAAGGCCAAGTTGATCACCGGCGCGATGGCTCGCGAGGTGAGCGTTGACGCCAACGGCAAACCGGACGGCGTAATCTATATCGACCGCGAGACCCGCCGCGAGGTCAAGATTCGGGCGAAGGCGGTGATCTTGGCCGCCAGTTCGTGCGAATCGGCGCGCATTCTTCTGAACTCGAAGTCGCGCTACCACCCGAACGGCATCGGCAATTCTTCAGGCCAGGTCGGACGGAACCTTATGGATACCGTTGGATTCGGGTTGAGCGGATACGTGCCCTACCTGGAGGGTATGCCGCACTACGACAGCAACGGCTTTGGCGGAACGCACCTTTATGCGCCGTGGTGGGCTTGGGACGACCACGAAAAGCTGGGCTTCCCCCGCGGCTATCACATCGAATTCGGCGGAGGCTTCCGGTTGCCCGGACCGGGCAGCTATCATCGCGCTGCTCGCGAGCTCGGCTACGGCGCCAAGATGAAGAAGCAGATTCGCGAGGAGTACGGCGCGGCGGTGAGCTTTGCTGGTCGCGGCGAAATGATTCCGAACGATCTGAGCTACTGCGAAATCGACCCCAATGTCGTCGATCAATGGGGTATTCCGGTGCTGAAGTTCCACTTCAAATGGTCAGACCACGAATGGAAACAGGCCCGCCATATGGAGAGGACTTTCACCGATATCATCGAGGCGATGGGCGGAAAAGTCCGCGGACTGTCCAATGCGGCTCGCGAAGCGGACGGCATCTCCGTCGGCGGCTCCGTCATCCACGAAGTGGGAACCGCGAGGATGGGAGACCGGGCGGAAACCTCGGCGCTCAACAGCTTCAATCAAACCTGGGACGCCAAGAATCTCTTCGTCGTTGATGGAGCTTCGTTTGTCAGCAACCCCGATAAGAATCCGACCTTGACGATCAACGCCCTCTCCTGGAGAGCGTGCGACTACTTGGCCGAGGAGATGAAGAAAGGCAATGTCTAAGCTCGTTCAAATATCTGAGATCTCCCGGCGAGACGCGCTGCGGACTTTTGCTCTCGCCTTCGTGGCTGCCGGCGTCGGCGTTCCGATCGACCGTGCCGCTGCACAAGAAGTGCACGCCCACGCGAAAAGCATGAAGGGCACGCTTGAGGGATATAAGCGTCAAGAATTGACCGAGCACGAGTGGGCCACGGTCACTCGCCTGGCGGAACTCATCGTCCCGGCGGATGACGTTTCGGGCAGCGCCGTCGACGCCGGTGCAGTCGAATTCATTGACCTGCTTTGCGCCTCAAACGAGGACCTGGCAACCGTCTACCACGGTGGAGTCGCTTGGCTCGATGCGAAGATGCGTGAGCGGGGGAATGCTGCCTTTGTCTCCTGCCCCGCCGCAACACAGACAGGCTTTCTGGACGAATTGGTGGCCGAAGAAGTGAAGCGCGGCGCGAGAACTCAGGCGTCCGGCGAGGGCGAGTACGCGCGGTTCCGCGATTACCAGGCATGGGAACAAGGCGATCTGGGTCCCGGCGTCGAGTTCTTCAGTTGGATGCGTAAGATGGCGGTTGACGCCTTTTACACGAGCCCGGTAGGTCTCGAAGACCTGAAGTACCCCGGCGGTCACGTTTACACGGAGTACAAGGTTCCACAGGAAGCGATCGACTACGCCATGAAGCGCAGTCCCTTTGCCTAAGCGCAATGTTGCTGGTGGCCATCGGATTCGCGGGAGCGCTTGGCGCTCTCGCGCGCTACGGCGTTTCTCTCGCGGCCTTGCGCTGGCTAGGTGAGGAATTTCCCTACGGCACGCTGTTCGTGAATCTTTCCGGCTGCTTCCTGTTAGGAGTGATCGCTGAACTCACTATGGAAGACGCTGGGTTGGCCCCCGAGACGCGGGCCATTCTCGGCACGGGATTTGTGGGGGCTTTCACGACGTTCTCGACGTTTGGAGTGGAGACTTACCGGGCGATGCAGGCAGGATCTTGGGGAGTAGCCGCCTCCAACGTCGCTATCAACGTTGTCGGCGGCATCGTCCTGGTCGCTCCCGGCGTGTCCTTGGCGACCGCCCTGCGCCATTAAGGCAGGTCGATCACGAGCAACTCGGCGGTGGACGCGGCCTCGAACTTCAACCCCGCCGTCTTCTCTACCTTGACGCTGTCGCCCTTGGAGAGCGTCTCGCCGTTCAGTTGCACCTCGCCATCAATCACGAAGACATAGGCGCGGCGTTCGGCCCGGAGGTCGTGCGACACAGCGCTCCCAGCCTCCAAGCGAGAAACGTACAGGGTGACGTCTTGGCCGACGAACACCGTTCCATCCGCGGCGTCGGGCGTGGCGATCGGCAGCAACTTGCCGGTGCGATCCTCGACAGAAAACTGCTTCTGCTCGTAGGACGGCTGGACATCTTTCTTCTCGGGCAGAATCCAGATCTGGACCAGTTCCACGGTCTTGTCGGGCGAGGCGTTGAATTCCGAGTGGACAATTCCCTTCCCGGCGCTCATGCGCTGCACTTCGCCGGTATGGATGATGCCGTGCCCCCCGGTCGAGTCGCGGTGCTCTAAAGCGCCGTCGATGACGTAGGTGAGGATCTCCATGTTGGCGTGAGGGTGCATCGGGAAGCCCTTGGCAGGCTGCACGACGTCGTTGTTAAAGACCCGCAGCGGTCCGAATTGGACGTGCTTCGGATCGTAGTAGTGGTCGAACGAGAAGTGCCAGCGGGCCTTGAGCCAACCCGCATCCACCAAATGGCGCTCGTTTGAGCGGACAATCTCAAGCATGACTCTCTCCTCCAATAGATAGTTGATGCGTGAACTATCGAAAAGATTCAACCGCTCTACAGACGGCCGCCGCAGTATTTGCAGTACACCGCGTCGACATCGTGCCCCTGTTGGGCGCACACCGGGCAGGTCTGGGTGGAGACTTTTCGATGCCGGTCGGCACGAGCAATTTCGGCAGTCACGATGCCGGTTGGGACGGCGATGATTCCGTAACCCATCAGCATGAGGACCACTGCGATCATCTGACCAGCGGGCGACGTCGGGGCGATGTCGCCGAAGCCGACCGTCGTCATGGTGACGACGGCCCAGTACACGGATCTGGGGATGTTGTCGAATCCCCCAGTCCGACCTTCGACCAGATACATGAGTGTTCCGAAGATGCCGGCGATGTTGATGACGGCAACCAGAAAGACGGTGATCTTGGGACGGCTGGCACGTACGGCTTCTCTCAAGACGGCGGCCTCACCCAAGTAGCTGGCCAGTTTGAGGACACGGAATATACGCAGGAGACGGAGCGCCCGGATGACCTGGAACGATTGGGCGCCCTCCCAGAAGAGACTCAAGTAGGTCGGCGCGAACGAAGTCAGATCAACGACTCCGAAGAAGCTGCGCGCGTACCTTACCGGCCGAATCGTGCAGTACAACCGCAATCCATATTCCACCGTGAAGAGCCCGGTAAAAATCCACTCCGCGACGCGCAAGACAGAACCGTACTGCGCGCGAACGCTGGCGACGCTCTCCAGCATGACGACCGCAACGCTAAGCAGAATGGCGCAAATGAGCGCTATGTCGAATGCCTTGCCGGCTCGCGTATCCGCCTCGAAGATGATCTCGTGAAGTCGTAAGCGGAGGCCTGTGAGTTGCAGATCGGATCGCGGTTCCATCGCTATGGCAGTGTCGCGTAACCGGAGGTGCGGCGCCAACGGCCGAATCGGCGGCTAGGCCTTGGGATGAGCCTCGTCGTAGACCTGCATGAGACGTTCGAGGGAGAGCTGCGTGTACTTCTGCGTGGTCGATAGACTGGCGTGTCCTAGCATCTCTTGAATGGCGCGCAAGTCCGCGCCGGCGCCGAGCAGATGGGTAGCGAATGCATGGCGCAGGGTGTGCGGATGCATGCTCGGGTCGCCGCTGAAAGCGACAGCGTACTTCTTGACGATTCGGCGGATGGAGCGATCGGTCAATCGCGCCGGACGACCGCGCCAACGGTGCAGCAAGAATGCGTCGTTGTGAGCTTCGCCGGGCTGGAAGTAGTTTCGCCGCTCTTCGAGATAACGAGCCAGCACGTCAGAGACTCCCTTGCCGTACGGGACTTGGCGCTCTTTACGGCCCTTGCCCCGGACCCTGATCCAACGTTCGCCAAAGTCGAAATCGGCAAGGTTCAACCCTTCCAATTCCGAGACGCGCAGGCCGCAGCCATAGAGCAGTTCAAAGATGAGGCGATCTCGCAACGCATCGCCGGCGGCATTCTCTACTTGGTCGATGAGTTGGTTGGTTTCCTCGGCCGTCGGCACGCTAGGAAGCGTTTTGGGAATCTTCGGCGTGGAAACCAACTTGGCCGGGTTCGCCTGAAGCGTACCTTCACGAATCAGAAAGTTGAAGAAGGCGCGCAGCGAAGCCAGCTTGCGAGCGACGGTGCGGCTCGATGCGCCGCCGCGAAAACGTTCGCCGACGAAGGCGCGAATCGTCAGACGGTCGATCTCTGACGGCAGGGGAGGAGCCTGACCAGGAGGCGAACAATACAAAACGAACTGGTCCACGTCGATGGAATAGTTGCGTATGGTGTGCGCGGAAGAGTTCTTGCGGCGCAGCGAGCCGATGAAGCGATCGGCCGCCTCCTGCAATTCACTAGGAGGCGACTGCGACATCTTGGGCGAGGAACTCCTCAAGCGCGTCCAATGCGACGGCGCATTGACGGGCCCGGCGCGCTTTCTTGTCGCGGCCGAAGCGAATGTTTTCTTCCGGCGGCAAAGCAGGCAGAAGATCGAAAGTAATGTTGGCCGGCTGATACTTTTCCGGATTCGCGCCGGAAATGTAGGCCGCGAGCGATCCGTGAGCCGTCACCCGGGGCCACGTGCGAGCCGGCAGTCCCTGAGCCAGGAGTGCTGCGTTGACGCCCGCCATCAAGCCGGTGGCCATCGACTCGACATAGCCTTCAACGCCGGAAATTTGACCGGCGAAGAGCACGTTGAGATGTGACCGCAGTTGCATGGTCGGCTCCAACAGAGCCGGAGCGTTGATGTAGGTGTTGCGGTGGATCTGACCAAAGCGCAGGAATTCAGCGTTCTGCAATCCGGGAATCATGCGCAAGACTCGCTGTTGGTCTCCATACTTCAGGTGATTCTGGAAGCCGACGAGGTTGTAGGAATCGGCTCGCACGTCTTCTTGCCGCAGTTGCACCGCGGCATAGGGCCAGCGCCCGGTGCGCGGATCGGTCAGACCGACGGGCTTCATCGGACCGAAACGCAGCGTATCGCGCCCGCGCCTGGCCAATTCTTCGATAGGCAGGCAGGCTTCGAAGTAGTTCGGGTTGTCCCACGCATGCGTACGGTGCTGCTGTGCCTCCGTCAGCGCGTCGTAGAAGGCCTCGTACTCCTGTTTGGTAAAGGGACAGTTCAAGTAATCATCGGTTCCATCGATCGACGCATCCCAGCGGGA
>CAZYOX010000009.1:0-28731 GCA_964649285.1 uncultured Bryobacterales bacterium
GCGTGTAGTCGGCGCAGACGGCAAATGCCTCGATGCCGGGATATTCGGCGGCCAACTGGACGATTGATTCAATGAGTTGGTGCTTGGAGATATCGATAGCGACGTAGCGGCAACGGCCATCGAGGGCGTCGAGCAGAATGCGGATCTTGCGGCTGGCGCCGCTGCCGTACTCGATAAGTACGCAGTCGGCGCCGGCGAGACAGGCGATTTCCGGCCCGTAAACTTTGAGGATTTCGATCTCTGTACGAGTGGGATAGTACTCGGGCAGGCCGGTGATTCTCTCAAACAATTCCGAGCCGGATTGATCATAGAAGAGCTTCGGAGGAAGAGACTTCGGGACGCCACGCAGACCAGTTAGGACCTCTTCACGCAGGTCGCCCGTATCGGGGTGCAAATCGAAGAACGCCGGCGTTTGTAGGAGTGAACTGCTCATGCATCCTCGGCGAGCCGTATACCGCTAAACTGCCATCGAGCGTCGGGCGGAAAGAAATTGCGATAAGTCGGCCGGATGTGACCCCGAGGCGTGGCGCAAGAGCCGCCGCGCAGGACGAACTGATTGCACATGAACTTGCCGTTGTACTCTCCCACCGCTCCTTCCACCGGACGATAGCCGGGATAGGGCCGGTAGGGGCTGGCAGTCCATTCCCAGAGGTCGCCAAACATCTGTTGCAGCCCAGACTGATCAGGCGCCGGCTGGGGATGGCAAGCGGCGCCCGGCTCCAAGAAGTTTCCAGCAACGGCCACACCGTCGGCGGCCTGCTCCCACTCAAACTCCGTGAGTAAGCGCTTGCCGGACCAATTAGCGAAGGCATCGGCTTCGAAGAAGCTGACGTGACAGACGGGCTCGTGCATGGCGAGCGGCTGGAGGCCCGCGAGCGTAAAGTGAAACCATTGGCCGTCGTCAAGCTCCCAGTAGAGCGGGGCCTGCCAGCGTTGCCGCTGTACATGCGCCCAGCCCTCGGACAACCAGTGCCGGGGCTCGCTGTATCCGCCGTCTGTGATGAACTCCAGGAACTCAGCGTTGGTCGTGAGGCGGGAGGCGACGCGGAAAGGGCGTAGATAGTTCGTGTGCCGCGGGCCTTCGTTGTCGAAAAAGAAGCCGGAGCCGTGGAAGCCGGAATCGACGAGACCGCCGGCTATGTTGTACCAACTCAGTTCGCGCGGAGCCGATGGCATTGCCGGTTGCGCCGCACGGTAGGCGGGCTTGAGGGCGTTCTCGGCGAGGATGTGCTTGAGATCCGTCAGCATCAACTCTTGATGTTGTTGCTCATGATTGAGCCCCAATTCCAATAGCGGCGCCAGTTCCCTCCAAGTCGTCTCATCCACAGTGCCGATGAGATCGCTCATGGCTTGGTCGATGCAGCGGCGATACTCGTAGACTTCAGCAACCGTCGGGCGCGACAGCATGCCGCGGCGATCCCGCGGCTGACGCTCGCCGATGGCCTCGTAGTAGGAGTTAAATAGAAAGCCGTAGCGCGGATGGACCGCCTGGTAACCGTGAGCGAAGGGCTGGAGCAAAAACGTCTCGAAGAACCAGGAAGTGTGAGCCAGATTCCACTTGGGCGGGCTGACGTCGGGCATCGTTTGCACGACGTAATCCTCAACGGCCAATGGTTCGCAGATCTGCTCGGACGCACGGCGAACTTCGCGGAACCGTTGCAAGGCGGAAGCGCGCTCAGCAGTCGGCGAAACGGCCGTCAAAGGGGAAGAGGCGAACATAGGGGCTCGTAGCGAACTCCTCATGTTAGGCGCCGGTCGTCGAGGGGTCAAACGTTCGCCGTCTGACGGTATGCTTTGAGTTTCACGTACCATTGGTAAGGATGATCGAACGACCTCGCAGAAACCGCTCCAGCCGCGCCGTCCGCGCCCTGGCGCAGGAGGCGACGCTACGGCCCGCGAACCTCGTCTTGCCCGTTTTCGTCGAAGAAGGCAAACAAGTGAGGCGGCCGATTCCGTCGATGCCAGGCGTGGTGCGATACAGCGTGGACGAGCTCGTCGAAGACGCGCGCACGGCGGCGGAATTGGGCATAGCGGGTTTCGCCATCTTCCCCGCGCTCGCAGACGAGTTGAAGGACGGCACTGGTACGGAGAGTCTGAACCCGAATGGATTGTTGCAACGCGCCGTGCGCGCGCTGAAACAAAGCGTGCCGGAATTGTTGGTGATTACCGATGTGGCGCTGGATCCGTATTCTTCCGACGGCCATGACGGAGTCGTGCGCGATGGGGAAATCGTCAATGACGAAACTCTGCCGCTGCTGGCCAAGATGGCCGTCTCGCAAGCTGAGGCGGGAGCGGACGTGGTGGCGCCATCGGACATGATGGACGGACGCGTCGAGGCGATTCGTAGGGCGCTGGATGAGGCGGGATTCACCAAGACATCGATCTGCAGCTATTGCGTGAAGTACGCGTCGGGGTTTTACGGACCGTTCCGCGACGCGCTGGATTCGGCCCCGAAGAGCGGCGACAAGAAGACTTACCAAATGGATCCGCACAACGCGCGGGAAGCGCTGCGCGAAATTGCGCTGGACGAAGCCGAGGGCGCGGATTGGATCATGGTTAAGCCGGGCTTGCCATACTTGGACATTGTGCGGCTGGCCCGCGAGGCGACGGCGCTGCCGATCGCTTCTTATCACGTGTCGGGCGAGTACGCCATGCTCAAGGCCGCCGCGCAGAACGGTTGGCTGGACTACGAAAAGTGTCTGCTTGAGTCGCTGGTCTGCATGAGACGAGCGGGAGCGGACGTCATCTTCACCTACGGCGCTCTGGACGCCGCCCGCCTGCTGCGCAAGTCGGCGGATTAGGCGGAGGCGATGGGCGAGTCAATCGGCGACCGGTTAGCTCGCGTTCAAGAGCGGATCGCGCGGGCGGCGGTGCGGTCGGGCAGGAATCCAGCGGACATTACCCTTATCGCGGTTTCGAAGAAGATGCCGGCGGCGGACATTGTCGCGGCTTACGAAGCGGGACAACGGGCGTTCGGAGAGAACTATATCCAGGAGTTCCAGTCGAAGAGGCCGCAGTTACCCGCGCTTGCTGGCGCGAACTTCCACTTTATCGGCGAGTTGCAAAGCAACAAGACGCGGCTGGCCTGCGATCTGTTTGACTGTATACAGACGGTGAGCAGCGTGAAAGTCGCGCGGCGGCTGAACGAGCAAACTGAAGGCGTGCGGGACGTTTTCATCGAAGTGAAACTGTCAGGAGAAGAATCGAAGGCAGGCATCGCCCCGGAAGGGCTAGGGGAACTCGTCGCGTTCTTGGGCGATTGCGAGAAGCTGCGCCTGCGCGGTTTGATGACGATGCCGCCCTGGTCGGACGACGCAGAGACGGCACGGCCTTACTTCAGCAAACTGCGCGGCTTGGCAGAATCACACGGACTCCGCGAACTCTCAATGGGCATGAGCGGCGACCTGGAAGTGGCCATAGAGGAAGGCGCGAACGTTGTGCGGGTCGGTACGGCGATATTCGGATCGAGGAGCGCCGCATGAGGTTGGCATTCATATCGCCGTTGCCGCCTTCGCCCACAGGCGTAGCCGAATATTCGGCGAGCATCGTGCGGGAATTGCGGCGGAAAGACTATGTGGACGCTTCGGAATCGATGAGTGCGCTGAAGCTGCAGGATTATGACGTGCGGCTTTATCAAGTGGGCAACAACCGCCTGCATGACGGAGCGTACGAGGCGGCGCTACGCGTACCCGGCATTGTCGAATTGCACGACGCCACGGTGCACCACCTGCTGTTGAGCCGGCTGGACCGTGCGGCTTACGTAGAGGAGTTCGTCTACAACTACGGCAAGTGGGCCACCGTGTTGGCCGGGCAAATGTGGGAAAGGCGTTCGTTGGCGCCTTCGGAAGAGCTTTATTTTGGACATCCGCTGCTGCGGCGCGTGCTAGAGAAGGCGGAAAAGATTGTGGTGCACAATCCGGGCGCCGCGGTGCGTGCTCGCGAAGCGAATCCCGACGTCGAGGTGGTGCAGATTCCGCATTATGTCGAGCCTGCGCAGGAGTTCTCTCCGGAAGAAATCGCGGCGGTGCGGCGACGGTTCCGCGTGCCGGAAGGCGGGATCCTGATTTCGAGCTTTGGCTATCACCGGCCGCCGAAGCGCTTGCAGTCAATGTTGCGAGCGGCGGAGGGGCTGGAAACTCCACACCGGATTCTGATCGCGGGAGATTTCGTATCGCCGACGTATGAGGCTTCCCTAGAGAGCCTGATGCAGAAGACGCAAACGATTCGCCTGCCCCATGTGCCGGATAAAGAGTTGGCGCGATTGATAGCGGCGACCGACGTGTGCGTGAACCTGCGGTGGCCGACGGCCGGCGAGACGTCGGGATTCGTGATGAAGCTGATGGCTGCCGGGAAGCCGGTGCTGGTGACCCAGTGCGAAGAGAACGCCGACTTGCCGGACAACTCGGTGTTGAAGATCGAACCGGGAATCCATGAGCCGGCGATGATTGAAGAAGCCTTGCGCATGCTGACGCTACGGCCGGAACTGCGGTTAGCGATGGGCGAGTTGGCTAGGCGGCATGTGTTGCGAGAACATTCTCTGGACAAGGTTGCCGAGCAATACCGCAACCTTTGGAGCTCATGAAAGTGATCGCCTGGAACAAGGATTACGCGGAGCCGCCGGCGGTGCGCGGTTGGCTGCATCTGCCAGCAACGAAGGCGAAGGCGGGCATTGTGCTGACGCACGGAGCAAGCGGCAATTCCCAATCGGCCCTGTTGACGGCGCTTTGCGACGTTTTTGCTGAGCAAGGCGTGGCGGCGTTGCGCTGCGATATGCCTTACAGGCAGAAGCGTCCGGGCGGGCCGCCGTCTCCGCCGAGCGCGGCGATGGATCGCAAGGGATTGGAGCGGGCTGCGGCATCGGTGCACGACGAGGTTAGAGGCCCAGTGTATTTGGGCGGCTCTTCTTACGGCGGGCGCCAAGCATCGATACTGGCTGCCGAGAAGCCAGAGGTTGCGAAGGGCTTGCTGATGCTTTCCTATCCGCTGCATCCGCCGGGCAAGCCCGAGGCTTTGCGTACCGATCACTTTGGCGGCATTCAGGCGCCGGTGCTGTTCGCTCACGGCACGAAGGACGTGTTTGGGTCCGAGGAAGAGATGCGTGCGGCGATGAAGCTGCTGAAGGTTCCGACAGAGTTGGAACTATTCGCCGGCGCTACGCATGGATTGGTGCAGACGCGCGATAGGGCCGCCAAGGTGCGCGCGATCGCAGAGAAGATTGCTGGGCGCTTTCTGGCCCTGGTTGGGCCCGTCTAACGCGCATAGAGCGGCCTGTTCAGGCGCAAGGCCTGGCGCTTGGTAAAAGCTTCGATATCGCGTCGAGCCTCTGCGGGAAAGGACTCAGAATCACTGTAGGGATAACCAGACATTTGATGGAAGGGCAGCGGTTCTACGGTATCGCCAAATGCAGTGTTGGGGTCGTGCTCTTTGGCCCAGCCGTCGAAGAACAGCAAGTAGCGTCGCTGTGAGCCGGGTTGAACGGGAGGCAAGCTGTTGCGAAAACGAAGCTGGATCTCGTCGCCTGAACCCATCACGACGAAACGGTCGTCTATGCCGCCCAGCAAGCTCTTGACGTTGCCGTAGTCCGTATAGAGGCCCGGCGTCGGATCCCAGGCGGTGGTCGAGCGGACTTGGGAATAGAGGAACTTCTCAGGCTCTAGGCGTTGCGGGTGAATGACGTTCTGAGAAAAACCGCGGAAACGCAGTTCGGCCGTCTTGAGCGGCAACTCTTGCTGATTGGCCTGGAGGCCGCTCGCCCCGTCGACAGCGAAAACTTCGTCCCAGTAAACGCACATGTTGGTGAGGATGCGAACCTCGCGCGACTCGGTGAGAAATTTGCCGGTGAGATCGACGGCCATCGTGCGGGGATTGCCGCCGGGCAGGCCAGGGTCGGCGTCCACGGTTTTCCACTCGCCTCGCGCATCGCGGACTTGAATGACGGGCGGCTGTATGCCGTTGGAAGCCGTCTGCGAGCCGGCCACGATGGTGCTGGCGCTGGACCAATCGGCCCAACCGGTGAGGAAGAGCGTTGCGTTGCCTGAGCCTTCAAGACCGGCTAGATCCACGGTGAGCGAATGCAGTTCGGCAGTGTTGCTGAAGGTCCGCTCGAAGCCGTCTACGTATCGTCCGTCCCGGCGAAGAACGGCTTCGAGGACGTCGCGCCCTAGGTGGTCGACGGCTTTGACGGGTCTGACTTTGTCGCCTTCCTTAACGCCGAAGAGTTTGAATTCGGGGAACGGCGGCGCTTTGAATTTTTCGTTGGTGATGACTTCTACGCCGGCGGGACTGTCGATGGCGATGAGGCGAACCTGGTCGATGTAGGCGACCTCGCGCAACTCTTCGGTTACGCGCACATCGAAGAAACCGTCTCGCGGAACAAGCTGATCGCTGCTGAGCAGGACGTACTCGTCGTGGTCGACGGGGAAAAACTGACCATTGCCGAGGCTGGCGCCGAGGGGAGCGACGCCGAGAACTTCACTGATGTATTGGAACTCATTGCCGTTCCAAGTGAAGATCATGGGGCAGGAGCCGGAGAGCCGCGGTTTCTCTTCGACGGCGAGGCGATGATTGGATTCCTGTTGCGCTTCGTTTTGGATTAAGCCATTAGGCCAGGTGATGCGGACGGTATCGACTGTAGCGTGGCTGCCAAGCCCGATGACAACCGGATAGCCGGGGTAAGTTGTCTTGCTGTAGAGGCGGCCTGCTTTGGCCTCGACGCGTGCATCCGCTGCCGCGATTCGGGTCTTCACGCCGGTTAGATGAAGCTCCAGCCAGCGGTTCTCGGTTTGGGTTTGATTGGCGGCGAGAGAGACCTGGCCTTGCCCGTCGATGAGAACGAGGTCGATTCGCCCATCGGCGTTGAGGTCGGCTGCGGCGGCGGATGTTGCGGAGGCTATGCCTTCGAGTTCTCCGTTGGAGAAAGTCATGGCGCCTTGGTTGAAACGAATGCCGGATGAGACGAGCATGTCGCTCCAGCCGCGGTTCTGCGTGTCAATCCAAGCGAGTGCGGCGGAGTCGCGCGAAGTGCTGATCAAAGCGCCGTGGTCGTTACGGAGGATGATCGATTGGTCGCCGGAAGATACGGAAACATCGAGAAAGCCGTCGCTGTTAAGGTCAAGCGCTTGTAGGCGAACGCGACCGGGGGCAGGAGCCGAATCCGCGACAGCAACGGCTTCGCCGTACAGGCCTAGCTTGCGGTCTTGATGGACGCGGACGGCGTCCGCGTAGGCAATGACCAAATCGAGGCCGTTGTCTTCGAGCAGCTCGACGGCAATCGCATCGAGGGCCTTGCCGTGTTCGCCGAACGGGAAAGGTTGTTCGCTAAAGCCGGAGGCCAGGGGTCGGCCAGCGTCGAGAGCGAAGCGATAGAGACGGCTGCGGTCGCCCAGCACGAACAGGTCTTGGTCGCCATCGTGATCGTAATCGTGCCACAGGCAGGATTCGGCCGGGGCGGAATCCAGGCGCTCGGGCGCGGCGAAGGTCCCGGCTGCGTTGGAGGCGATGAAGATGCCGGCCGCGGCGGCGACGCACAGCTCGGGGAGGCCGTCGCTATTGGGGTCGCCCGCGGCAACGCCATTCACGCCGGTCCATGCGGCGCTGAGGTTGGGTTGGTCGGCGGCGGCGAGCGTCGTGCCGTCGCCTCTGAGATAGGCGAGACGCCCCGCGGACCAGGCCAGCGCGTCGGTTTGTGCGTCGTGGTCGGCGTCTAGCAGCAAGATGCTTCCGCCGGGCTCGACCGAAGCGACTTGTGAGGATGTAAAGCGGACGGTCTCGACGAAATCGGCCGGCTCGCCCGGATCGACTGGATCGTAGACCTCGGAGTAGACGCTCCAATTGACGTCCTCGGTGATGCCGGTTTCGTCTTGGATTCTGCGGATTCGTTCGAACTCGTCGAGATGAGCCTGAGCCCCTGGGGGATCGGATTGCCGCAGCATGTTGAAGAGTTGGAAGTGAGGCGCGGCGAGGGACGGGTCGAGTTCCGCAGCCTGTTCGAATTTCGCACGGGCATCGCCATCGCGCCCGAGTTGGCGGTAAAGCTGGCCGAGGTGATACTGCGTTTTTGCTTCGTCGGGGATAAGCTCGGCCATGCGCTCGAACTGCGCAAGAGCTAGGTCATTCTCGCCGAGCTGCTGATATTCGACGCCAAGGTTAAACCAAGTGTGCGGGATCGACGGATCGAGTTGTTGGGCTTCTTGGAGACCAGCCATGCCCTGTTCTCGGATGCCGGCGCGCAACTGAGCGAGCGCATAATTCACTTTCTCGCGGGCGGAGTCGGGGGCTAGATCGAGGGCTTGTTTGAACGTCTCGACAGCTTGCTCGGCTCCGGTCGGATTTTCGTAGAAGGCTTTGCCGAGATTGCGCAGTTCTTGGAGGCGATCGGCGGTCTCGGGATCTGGCGCCGAAGGCGAGCAGGCCGAGAAGAGAAGCGCAAAAGCGACGGCGATCAGCGTTCGAAGCGGCGGCATGGCTGGGTGATTCATGGTACAGGGTTTGAACCCCACTGGCTGTGTCGACTAGAGCCGAAGCGCTTCAATTAGAGCGGATAGAGCCGCCGGTTGCTGCCTGCGGCTGGGATAGTAGAGAAAGAAGCCGGGGAAAGGTTGGCACCAATTCTCCAACACGCGCAGCAATGTTCCACTAACGAGATACGGCGCCGCGCGGTCTTCCGACAGAAAGGCTAGACCTACGCCGTCTAACGCGGCGCGGGTAACTAGCTCCACGTCATCCACAACGAGCGGGCCACTGACGCCGATCGAAAGGGACTTCTTGCCCCGTTCAAACTCCCAACGGTACACGCCGGCAGAGCCGTGGCGAAAGTTAATGCAGCGATGGCCGAGGAGGTCGCGCGGCGATTTCGGCCGGGGATGCGACTTGAAATACTCGGGCGAGCCGACGATCGCGGGGCGGTGGTCCTGAGATACACGCACGGCGATCATGTCCTTCTCTATGTATTCGCCGAAGTGGATGCCGGCGTCGAAGCCCGCAGCGACAATGTCCATTCGGCTGTCATCGGTGGTGACGTCTAGCAGCACGTCAGGGTAGTCGCGGGCGAACTGTCCAAGTCTCGGCGCGAGCACTTCCCTGGCGGCTAGTCGCGGGACGAGAAGGCGAATTCGACCGGCTGGTTTCTCGGCGGATTCTGCAGCTTCATCTACTGCGTCGCCAATGTCGGCGAAGGCCGGACGCACGCGGGCAAGCAGCCGCTCTCCGGCTTCGGTCGGCGCAACGCTGCGCGTTGTCCGCGAGAGCAGGCGCGTACCAAGGTTCTGTTCCAGGCCGCGGATTGCGTGGCTCACTGCTGAAGGAGAGACGCCAAGCCGTTTGGCAGCTCTGGTGAAGCTTCGCTCTTCGGCAACGACCAGCAGAGCTGCGAGTACAGAAAGGTTGTCTCGGTCCATTTGTGAATTCTACTCATAAGCGCTTGTACTCCTAAACCCTTCTCAAATCGGCTGCCTCTACCTACGATGAGAACCGAGTGGCCAGGCTCTGCTGTCGAAGGGCAATACGACGGCGTACGGTCAGCACGCCAGGGTTCTGCTGTGGCTATAGGAGAATTCGAGTGAAAGGAACGGTTCTTTACGGTCCCGGCGATATTCGCTTTGAGGAGGTGGAAACACCCAAGATCATTGAGCGGACCGATGCGGTCATTCGCATGGCCGCGTCGTGCGTGTGCGGATCGGATCTGTGGCCTTACCGGGGAATACAGAAGAACGACGGTCCGACGCCCATGGGGCATGAATACTGCGGGATTGTGGAGGAGGTTGGAAGGGAGGTGAAGTCCGTGAAGCCTGGGCAATTCGTCGTTGGCTCATTCTTCGCTTCGGACAATACTTGCCCCCATTGCCGCCACGGATATCAGACATCTTGTTCGCACCGCGAGTTCGTGACACGCGCACAGGCGCCCTATCTGCGTGTGCCCTTGGCCGATGGGACACTCGTTGCAACGCCCGATATGCCGTCTGACGACCTTGTTCCGAGCCTGCTGGCGAGCTCAGATGTGCTCGGTACCGGTTGGTTCGCCGCTGATGCGGCAAACGTGAAGCCGGGCGCGATTGTGGTTGTTGTCGGAGACGGTGCGGTAGGTTTGCTCGCGACCCTATCCGCAAAGCAGATGGGCGCCGAGCGCATCATTGTTATCAGCCGACACGAAGCGAGGCAGAAGCTTGCACGAGAGTTCGGCGCGACAGATATCGTGCCCGAACGAGGGGATGGCGGCGTCGAGCGCGTCAAGGACCTAACTAAGGGAGTCGGCGCGGATTCGGCGCTTGAATGCGTCGGCACCCAGGAAGCGATGATGCAGGCGATCCGTTCCGCTCGTCCAGGCGGGTTCGTGAGCTACGTAGGGGTGCCGCACGGGGTTGAACTTGACGGCAGGGAGCTCTTCTTTTCTCATGTTCGTCTGCACGGCGGTCCTGCGCCTGTGCGTCGTTATCTGCCTCAGTTGATCGACCTTGTAATGAACCAGAAGATAAACCCCGGGAAAGTGTTTGATTTGACGTTACCGCTTGAACAGGTCGCAGAAGGTTACCGAGCGATGGATGAGCGGCGTGCGATCAAGGCTCTGCTTCGCCCTGGAGCAACAGCATGATCGCTGCTTGGTCGGACGATCAACTCAAGAGAATCGCCGAGACGGATGACCTGCATGTTTCGCCGTTCCGCGCGGACGGAAAGACTTACGGCACACCCACATGGATTTGGTCGGTCGTCGTTGACGGTCAAGTCTATGTGCGGGCCTACAACGGTCAAAGCTCTCGATGGTACCAGGCCGCCTTGCAGCAAAGGGCGGGTCGGATCACGTCCGGAGATCTCGTGGTAGAGGTCAGTTTTGAGCCGGTGGAGGACGGACTCAACGACCCAATCGATGATGCCTACCGAGTCAAGTATCGAGGCAACCGCTATCTGGAACCGATGATTGGGTCGCGCGCTCGTGGCGCCACAGTAAGGATTCCTCCGCGGAAGGCGCGTCAAGGAGACGCCAAGCGATAGGCTGGCGGTCGGAGGTCGACCATGGCAGAGAGCACTTTAGCGATGCGCCAAGGCGATCCCATCACGACGTCTCAATCGAGATGCTAAATGTGGGCCACTGAAGATCGACATTCGACCACATGAATCCCCAAGACACGAAACGCATTGCGCTGATTACTGGTTCTAATCGGGGTATTGGACTGGAAGCGGCGCGGCAGCTCGCGCGGCGAGGGTTTCACGTCATCATCACATCCCGCGACGAAGGTAAGGGACAAGCGGCTGCGGAGAGCATCTGGAAAGCAGGCGGTAAGGCGACTGCCCTGCCCTTGGATGTGAGCAGCTCGGAAAGCATTCGGAAGGCTGCGTGTCTATTTGAAGCGCTCTCTGACCGCTTGGATGTGCTGATCAATAATGCAGGCGTTTATCCGGATGAGGGGCCGTCCGTCTTGGGGCTTCCGCGCGAGCAGTTGCTGAAGACGTTCCAGACCAATGCTTTCGGGGCGCTGGAGGCGACCCAGGCATTTTTGCCCTATCTGCGGAGGTCGGCCGGCGCGCGGGTGATCAACGTATCGAGCGGCTACGGCCAACTGGACGGGATAACGGACGGCGAGCCCAGCTACTGCTTGTCGAAGCTGGCGCTGAACGGCTTGACGATCATGCTGGCCCAGGCATTGCGGGCGGACAAGATCGCCGTCAATGCGATGTGTCCGGGTTGGGTGCGCACGGACATGGGCGGCCCAAGCGCTTCGCTGTCTGTCGAGCAGGGGGCCGACACGGCAGTCTGGCTGGCGGACGAGGCGACCCACAAGTTGACGGGGAAGTTCTTCCGTAATCGGCAAGAAGCACCTTGGTAACGAATTCATGACGAGATCCCCTCGCCGGTCTCTGGCTGCTGCGCTCCTGGGCTTTTTCATCATTACGCTGGACGCTTTAGTAGTGAGCGTGGCGCTGCCGGCTATTCGCGACACTCTTGGCGGCGGTATTACAGGGCTGCAATGGGTGATGGACGGCTACACCCTGCCCTTCGCGGCGTTGCTGCTGCTCGCCGGCACTTTGTCGGATCGCATGGGCGCGCGGCAGGCCTTTGGAGTCGGCCTCATTCTGTTCGCAATCAGCTCCGCTCTCTGCGCGCTGGCCCCAACGCTGGGGTTGCTGATTGCGGCGCGGGTGGTGCAAGGAGCCGGCGCTGCAATGATGACTCCGGCCTCGCTTGCGCTTATCGGCGAGGCCTACCCGGCGCCCCAGGACAAGGCCCGCGCCATCGGTTATTGGGCGGTTGGCGGCGCCATCGCCTCGGCGGCAGGCCCTCTCGTCGGCGGGGCCCTTACGGTGATCAGCTGGCGGCTGATCTTCTACATCAACTTGCCTGTCGGGGCTGTAGCACTGTGGCTGCTTTGGGGAGTGCCACACTCGCTTCGGCACGAATCGGCGTTCGACTGGGCGGGCCAAGCTGCTGCGCTGGTTTCGCTCACTGCCCTGACATTCGGATTGATCGAGGCGGGAGAGGCAGGTCCATCCCATCCGGCGGCTATCATCCCGCTCGCGGTCGCGACGGTTGTGGGCGGGTTCTTCTTTCTGCTGCAAACTCGCGGCGAGCACCCCATGGTTCCCCTTGGGTTGTTTCGACCGCGCGTCGCGAAGATCGCGGTGGTGATCGGATTTGCCTTCATGGTTGGTTTCTACGGCATGGTGTTTCTAGTGAGTCTCTACCTACAGGAGCAGCGGGGGCTGACGCCTCTACAGACAGGATTCGCCTTCCTGCCGGTCACGGGGCTCGCCGTCTTCATGCCGGTGGTCGCGGCGCGTCTCGCCGAGAGGTGTGGGCCTTGGCTTCCGATTATGATTGGGCAAGGCGCCATGGCCGCCGGGCTATTCGCCCTCAGCGCGGTTGCCGATGAGGCCTCCATCGCGGTGCTCGTGGCGTGCATGATCCCCGTCGGATTCGGGGGCGGAACGGCGATGCCGTCAGCGACATCGTTGCTGTTGAACAGCGTGCCCCTCAACCGCTCTGGGACAGCTAGCGGCGTGCTCAACACGAGCCGTCAGGTCGGCGGGGCGATGGCGATAGCCGCCTTCGGCGCCCTTGTGACCGGCCAAGGCTTCCTAGGCGGTATGAGAACAAGCCTGATGATCGCCGGCGGGTTGCTCGTCGTTACCATGCTGGCCAGCTTTTGGTTAAGGGACGCTCAGGCCCTGGAGTAAGCTACGGCGCCATTCCCGCGAGCCTGGTCGCGACTGATATCTTAGAAGTTTGGCTCGGGCCCGCTACCACCATGCCGGACAAGACCTATTACATCGAGACCTTCGGGTGCCAGATGAACGTGCATGACTCGGAGAAAGTCCGCGGCATGCTGGCCCTGCGCGGCTACGAGCAGAGGGAGTCCGCCGACGACGCGTCGCTGATCCTCTACAACACGTGCTCGATTCGCGACAAGGCCGAACAGAAGGTATTCCATCGGCTCGATCTGTGGAAACGCGACGCCAAGGGCAAGAAGATCGGCGTGTTGGGCTGCGTGGCGCAACACAATGGCGAAGCGATTTTCGAGGCGGCGCCGCACGTAAATTTGATCTGCGGTTCGGCGTCGTATAACCAGTTGCCGCAGTTGCTCGATCGGTTGGATGCGGGAGAAGACCGAGTAACGGGCCTGAACCTGGACACGGACGAGACTTTCGACCTGCCGACGCCGGAGAGAGACAACCCGTACTCGGCCTTCCTGACCATTATTGAAGGCTGCAACAAGAACTGCTCCTACTGCGTGGTGCCTTTTACGCGCGGGCCGGAGCGCAGCCGCAACTCCGCAAGCGTGATGGATGAGGCGGCGAGAATCGTCGCCGGCGGCGTTGCCGACATCACGTTATTGGGCCAGACCGTGAACAGCTACCGCGATCCGTCCGCAGCGGGTTGGTCGTTCGCCAAGCTGCTGTCGGCGATCGGCGAAATAGAGGGCGTCAGGCGCGTGCGGTTCACCACGTCGCACCCGCAAGACTTCACGCAGGACATCGTTGCGGCAATCGAGTCGAACGAGAAATTGTGCGACTGGATCCACTTGCCGGTGCAGTCCGGCTCGTCGCGGTTACTGGCGGGGATGCGCCGGACTTACAGCCGCGATCAGTACTTGCGAGTCATCGAGACGATCAAGGCGTCGAAACGGCAGATCGCCCTGTCGACCGATATCATCGTCGGCTTCCCCGGCGAGACGCAGCAGGATTTCGAAGAGACGCTCTCGTTGCTCGAAGAGGTTGAGTACGCTTCGCTCTTCGCGTTTAAGTATTCGCCGCGCAAGGGGACGGACTCTATCGACTATGCTGACCACGTCCCGGAAGAGGAAAAGAAGGAGCGGCTGGCGATTCTGCAAAATTTGCAGCAACGCATTCAGCGCAAGCACAACGAGAACCGCGTCGGCATGACCGAAGATGCGCTGGTCGAAGGCTATCGGGACAAGTTCCAGCAGTGGATTGGCCGTACGATGCAGAATCGCGTGCTGAACTTTAGCGACCCGCGAGGCATCGCCGCCGATGAGGATCTGCGGGGCGCATACTGCAACGTACGGGTCACAAAAGCAGGCCCCAACGGGTTGATTGGCGAACTGGTCTCAGTCGAGCACCGCCCGAGCGGCGCGCGAGCGGCGCCGGCGCTGCACGTCCTGCAATAGGGCGATATCCGCTTCGCCTTGCCAGATCCGGCCCCTCAGGGGAAAATGACGTCATGGAAGTCGAAATGAAGATTCGGGGATTGATGTTGGATCCGGTTACGAATCTGCCGATCGTCATCCTGCGCAATCTCGAAGGAAGTAGCGTATTACCGATCTGGGTGGGCGCTTATGAGGCCAACGCGATCGCCCTGGAGATCGAGAAGGTTGCGGCGCCAAGGCCCATGACCCACGACCTGATTCGCAACGTGTTGGTGGGCACCGAGACGATGCTGCGCAAGGTCGTTGTGAGTGAACTCAAAGACGACACGTTTTATGCCGTTATCTGGATGGAAAAGAACGGCGAGTTGATTTCCGTCGATTCCAGGCCGAGCGACGCCCTGGCGCTCGCGCTGCGTATGGACTGCCCCATCTTCGTCGACGAAGAAGTTTTGCGGTCATCAAAGGTAGGCCAAGCCGTCAGCGACAAGGCCTCCAGCGATGAACTGCGGCGTTGGCTCGAGAACCTCAATGATGAGGATCTCGGCCAATACAAGATGTAGCCTCGGAGTCGAAGCGGTTAGACTTTCGGCCCCGCCTGCCGCACGGCTTCCGACACGCCGTCGGCGTACTTCTTAAAGTTCTCCGTGAATAGTCCGGCGAGCTTCTTGGCTGTGGCGTCGTAAGCCGCTTTGTCTGCCCAAGTGTTACGCGGAATCAGGATCTCTGACGGAACGCCGGGGCACTCCTTGATCACTGACAGGCCAAAGACGGGATCGATTTCAACCGGCGCGTCTGCCAAGGCGCCGGCGTAGACGGCATCGATCATCGCTCGCGTGAACTTCAACTTCACGCGAGAGCCCACGCCATGCCCGCCGCCACTCCAACCCGTATTGACTAACCAAACCTTGGCCCCGTGCTTGCGGATTTTCTCCGAAAGCAACTGCGCGTACTTGCCAGGATGCCAAACGAGAAACGGTCCGCCAAAACAGGGCGAGAAGGTTGCTTGCGGCTCGGTCACGCCGACCTCCGTCCCCGCCACCTTCGCCGTATAGCCGGAGATAAAGTGGTACTCAGCCTGATCCGGAGTCAGCCGGCTGAGCGGCGGGAGCACGCCAAAGGCGTCACAGGTCAAGAAGATCACGTGGTCGGGATGAGCGCCAACGCAAGGAACCTTAGCGTTGTCGATGAACTCGATGGGGTACGAGCCGCGCGTGTTTTCAGTAATCGAGGTGTTACTGAAATTGACGTGATGGTGCGCTTCGTCGTAGACGACGTTTTCGAGAACGGCGCCGAAACGCAGAGCGTCGAAAATCTGCGGCTCGGATTCTCTCGAAAGGAAGACGGCCTTGGCGTAACAGCCGCCCTCGATATTAAAAATTCCCTGATCGCTCCAGCAATGCTCGTCATCTCCGATGAGTTGCCGCTTGGGATCGGCCGAGAGAGTCGTCTTACCGGTGCCCGATAGGCCAAACAACACAGACGACGTCTTATCGTCCGCCGAGGCCGTCGCCGAGCAGTGCATTGAGAGGATGCCTTGTTTGGGCATCAGGTAGTTCATCAACGTGAAAACGCCCTTTTTCATCTCGCCGGCATAGTCGGTGCCGAGGATGACCATCTCCTTGCGTTCGAGGCTGAGATCGACGGTGGTCTTTGAGGTCATGCCGCTGGTATAGCGGTTGGCCGGAAATCCGCCGGCGTTGAAGATGACGCAATCGGGCTTGCCGTAGGACGCCAACTGCTCGTCAGTGGGACGAATCAGCATATTGTGCATGAACAGCGCGTGATAGGGCCGCGAGCAAATGACGCGGACCTTGAGCTGATGCGCAGGATCCCAACCGGCATAGCCGTCGATGCAATAGAGTACTGCTTGCGTATTGAGGTAATCGGTCGCGCGCTCTCGATTGACCATGAAAATGGACTCGGGAAGCGGGAAGTTGACGGCCCCCCACCAGACATCGTTCTCCGAGTCAGCGTGCCGCACGACGCGCTTGTCCTTGGGAGAGCGGCCGGTCTTTTCGCCCGAATAGGCGATCAAGGCGCCGGTGTCGGAGATCGCGGCTCTAGGCTCTCTACGAATGGCCTCCTCGTACAAGAACGAAGGCGCTGGGTTGCGCAGCACTCGCTCTACAGCAATTCCGTGTTCTGCAAGACTAAAATCCACCTTTCGAGACTCCTTCGTTAACCATTGCTCGAGGCGCCGAGCAACCGCATGTGCTCCACCATGAGGCACCGATCCATTACCACTTCAACGCCGTTAAGCCGTAACAACTCCGCCGCTTCCTGATCGCGGACGCCTTCTTGCATCCAGATCAGCTTCGCTGCCGAGCGAAGCGCGGGACCAACCAGGTCTTGCACGAACTCCGAGCGCCGAAATACGTCAATTATATCCACGGATTCCGGGATGTCCTCAAGCCGGGCGAAAGACCGCTCGCCCAGAGCTTCGTTTATGTTGGGGTTCACGGGCAAGATCTTATATCCAGATTGCTGTAGATATCTAGCCACGCCGTTGCTTGCCCTCCAGGGCTTATCGGATAACCCGACGACGGCGATTGTTCGGGCCTGGCTTAGAATCTGGGCGACTTTTTCGTCGTTCATTTCGAGGCGCCTCCGTCGGCGCGGCGAGCACTCGCTCGATTTCCCTTGGCGTCAGGGGCCTAAAGTCGCCAGAGGCCAGCTTGCCTAGAGACAAAGGTCCAATTTTAATCCGTTTGAGCTTTTCCACCAGTAGGCCGAAGCGCAAGAACATGTTGCGGATCTGGCGATTGCGTCCCTCGGTGAGCACCACCTCGTACCACGGGTTGGCGGCGGCGACTGTGAGCCGAATCTGGGCGGGCGCTGTGCGCCGGCCGTCGATGTAAATGCCTTCGCGGAACTGCTCCATGGACTTGTGGTCGAGCATGCCGGTGACCTTGACCAGATACGTCTTGGGCAACTTTTCCTTGGCCGACATGACGCGGTTCGCAAAATCGCCATCGTTAGTAAGCAGCAGCAGGCCCTCGCTGGCATAGTCCAGACGCCCAACCGGGTAGACTTTCGAGCCTATGCGCCCGAGGAGCTGAATTACGGTGGGGCGGCCCTCGGGGTCTTCGGTGGAAGTGATATAGCCTCTCGGCTTGTTGAGCATGAAGTAGAGCCGTTCGGTGGGCTTGTTGAGCAGACGTCCGTTGACCCGAATGCGGTCGCGCTCGAAGTCCGCCTTGGAGCCGAGTTCGGTGACGACGCGGTCGTTGACGCTGATGGCGCCCTGGGCGATGAGTTCCTCGGCCTTGCGGCGGGAAGAGACGCCTGCCCGTGAAAGGATTTTTTGTAGCCGCTCTTCCATGGGTCGCCGGACGGATCCGTCCTATTCTTCCTCGTCGTTGGCCGTGTCGGGCTCGGCGACCAACTCCGGTTCACTCGCATCCGCGCTCTGCGACTCCGCCGTCTTCAGCAGGTTGGGCTGCCGCTGCTCTTCTGCGTCTTCGCCGAGAGCCGCACGGCTAAGCTCTTCCAACTCTTTCAGGTTGGGCAGCTCCGAAAGGTTGTCGAGTCCGAACTGCACCAGAAATTCACGAGTCGTTTTGTATTGCATCGGCTTGCCGACGACTTTCTTGCGGCCGGCGGTAGCGATGAGCTTGTGCTTGAGCAGGGTGTGGACCACGCCGCCGGCATTGACTCCGCGAATCGCTTGAATTTCGGGCAAGGTGATGGGCTGTTTGTAGGCAATGACCGAAAGCGTTTCCAACGCCGGCAGCGAGAGCCGCAGCTTCGACTGCAGAGACTTCACGAAGCCGCGCACCGCATCGTGATGCTCCGCCTTCGTGAACATCTTGCATCCGCCTGCCACTTGGCGAATCTCGATGCCGCGGGCTGGGTGCTTGTAGGACTCAATCAGCTTGGCGATGTCCACCTTGACGACGTCGAGCGGGAAACCGAGGCCCTCGGCGATCTGCTCGGGCTGCAGAGGCTCCTCGGCGACATAGACTACGGCCTCAATTAGGGCCAGACGTTCGGCTTCGTCGGGTAGCGTCCCCGGCAGAGTGGCTTGTTGCGCGACCGCGTCCGCGCCGGCCTCCGCAGAGGGCGCGTCGGATGCCGCAGTTGCCTCGGCGGCGGCTTGCTCGCCGGACATCACTTCGCTTGCTTCTTCGTTCATCACAGTAATTAGACGGGCGCTACCGATACTCGGAGTCCGCTGCGGTTAGTGGCCCGTCTTCGCCAAACACGGAGTCGAACATCTTGTGCTTGCGCATCTCAATCGCCCCAAACAGTTCCGATTGACGCAAGGAAACCGCCTGCAATTTCACCAGTTCGAGGACAGCCAAAAAGGTGGCAACTAGGGCGCGGACGCCCGGTTGACGCTCAAAGACCTGCATCAGGTTCACCGGACGATCTTCGCTCATCAGCATATTCTTGATGAACTCGATCCGGCTGGCGACGGAAACGTCTTCGTCGGCGACCTGGTAGACCGGCCGCCTCTTGAACCGCTCCAGCACCTCTTCGAAGGTCTTGACCAGATCGAAGACGTCAGCGGCGATGCCGGCCGGATCGTCGTCGAGAAACGCTTTGGATGGAGGATTGGACCAGACGTTTTCCTCAACCAGGCGCTTCTCGCGCAGCATCTGTGCCGCCTGAACGTATTTTTCGTGATCGAGCAGTTGGCGGACCAACTCGTCGCGCGGATCCTCTTGCTCGTCTTCGGGGATCGTCGGATCTTTGGGCAGCAGCGTCTTGGACTTGATGAGGATCAAGGTCGACGCCATGAAAACGAATTCTCCGCCCAGATCGATGTTCAGATCTTGGGCTTGCTTTAGGTAGTCCAGGTATTGGTTGGTGATCTGGTGAATCGGGATGTCGTAGATGTTGATCTTGTGCTTGCGAATCAGATCCAACAACAGGTCCAAAGGGCCTTCGTACTGCGGAAGCTCGATGGCGAAACTACCCGAGGCGGATCCCTCAAGAGAATCGTCCGAATCGGAGTGGAGCGGCTCTTCGGCGACGGCTTGCGCGGGTTCCTTGGCGGCCGCGGGGTCCGACTCGTGGGCCTTCTCAGGCTCCGTAGAACCGTTGGGGAGTTCTTCGCTCACGGGGTACCAATCCAGGCCTAAAACGGCAGCGCCCGGCATATTCGCCGGGGCGCCGCCGAACAAGGCTGTAACTGTCCACTTTACCATGCGCGCCGGAGGGATTTTCGGGCCGCCTGGAGGAGGCCGCAGGGACGGATGGATGCGGAGCGTTAGAGTTGGCGGTCGATGTCGCTGCTCTTGAACTGTTGGGCGTATACCCGTGTCCCGTGCGACGACTGTTGGGCGGAGCGGGTCGCTGAGGCAAGCTCGTCAAGCGAAGATTTTTCATCCAATCGGCGGCGATGCTCCTTGATTGTCTGGAGCCGTTCAGTAATTTCCGTCGAAATCGCCCGGGCGTTGCCTGCCTCGGCGAAGTCTTGGTTGCTGAACATCCCTTCAAAACCAATCCGAGCGGGAACCTCCGCTATACGGAAGCCGATCCAAAAGAAGACCAGCGCGCCGATGGCGCAGGCAGCGACGAGCGATGTCGCGCCCAAAGCGAGTTCCCACAAAGGTCTGTCGAGTAGTGCAGCTAGCGCGGTCATGAAGAAACGCCTTCCTCCTTACCATGACGGGCGCGCCAGCGAATCACAATAGGACTGTCGTACCACCGTGCCGGTTGAAACGCCCTAGGACACCGACTCCGCTGAGCTCACCCGGCAGCATACGAGCCAAGCAATCCGACCCTATGGACCTGGGACTCAGATCGTGACCGCCGGTCTCATTATAACCGCCTGAATGAGGTCAGAGGCTTGGGGCGAGAAGCGGAATCAGTCAGCTTGACGCCTTCCGGCAGGACTCCGACAATCAAGGGAACGTGAAGAAACTCGCCCTATTGCTAATTTTGTCGTCCACTTTCTTGTTTGCCCAAGACGCGAGCGAAAGCGCCCGAATTCGACCGGGAGAAAGCAGCGATGGAAAAGGCACGGTGCTGGGCGAGATTCCGACCAACGTCCTTGAGGTGGAGAAGCTGAGCGGAACGGTCAGCCGGGTGGACCTTAAGGCACGAACGATTTCCGTTCAGTCAAAGAAAGGCAGCCCGGATCTGGTGCTGGCTTTCTCGCAGCCCGAAGGCCGAGAGCAAATCAAGATTTCCAAGAAGGCCGAGAAGAGACTGGGCAAGAAACGCATACAGCTGGAAGAAGTAGAAACCGGAGCCGAAGTGCAGGTCCGCTACTACCCCGCACTGGGCCAGATCATGGAACTGACAGTCGACTTGAAGTAGCCGCGAAATCCCTAATTCGGTCGAGAACTTACGCGGGGCCCGAACTCGCCGGTAATTGGCTTGCGTCCGGCGAAACCTTCGTCCACGCCATGCCAATGATCTATTCGGGCCTCGCCCAGCTTCCAGCAAAGCAGCACCTCGCGACCGCCCAGCACCGCTGGGAAGTCAATGAGGCCAGCTTCGATGTCTTTGATCAGCACGCCTGCCGATTGAATCTCTTCGATGGCCTGCTGCACGACGCCTTCGGCGCGGCGCTTTAAGTTCTTGCGCTGGGAGTAGTCGGCGGGATCGATCTCTACTCCCCCTAGGTAAGTAATCCGCGAAACGATTCGTTCCAGGGCGCCTTCATGACCGACGGCCTCGCTGTGAGCTTCGACTGCGCTTTGGAGTAGTCGCTGAATGCGCGGCAGCAGTTCTTCGGCCTCCTGCAATGTAAAGAAACGGGGCATCTCGTTCGGAATCCGAGGCTATGGCCAGAGTATATCAGCGGCCTCAGGCGTACATGCCGCCGTTAACGCTAAGGGTGTGGCCAGTGATGTAGCCGGCCTCATCGGCAGCCAGGAAGCAAACTGCGTGCGCCACTTCGCTCGGCACGCCGATTCTGCCCAGGGGAATCCGATTGGTAATCGCCTCACGCGCTTCAGCGCTCAAGGCTTGCGTCATGGCTGTCTCGATGAAGCCGGGGGCAACGGCGTTTACGGTGATGTTTCTCGATCCGAGCTCCTGTGACAAGGACTTGGTCAAACCGACGAGGCCGGCTTTGGACGACACGTAGTTGGCCTGACCGGGGTTGCCGGAGAGTCCGACGACGGACGAGATGTTGATGATGCGGCCCCAACGCTGCTTCATCATTCCGCGCAACACCGCCTGGATACAGCGAAAAGCGCCCGTCAGGTTGGTTTCCATCACTTCGGACCAGGCCTCGGGAGACATACGCATGGCCAACCCATCCTTAGTGACTCCGGCATTGTTGACCAGGATCTCGACTGGACCGAAGGCCTTTTCGGCCTCGGCAAACGCGTTCTTGACCGACTCGGCGGAAGTTACATCCAGTTCCACAGCCAGAGCTTCCCCGCCCGCTGCCTGGATTTCGCATACCAAATCTTTCAATTTCTGCGCATTGCGAGCCCCAGCGACGACGCGCGCGCCGGCCCGCGCCAGACTCAAGGCGCATTCCCGCCCGATTCCCTGGCTTGCTCCGGTGACAAAGGCGACTCGACCTTTCATTGCGGCAATTTCTCCAAACCCGCTAAGTCTCCCACAGCCGACCCTTCTAGGGTACGGTCGATACTGCGCAACAGACCAGTGAGCACGCGACCGGGGCCCACTTCGAAGAATGAGCGGACTCCTTCGGCCGCTAGCCGCCGAATCGATTGCTCCCAGAGAACAGGGCTCGGCACTTGGCGCTTGAGCGCTTCGCGGGCCTCGGCTCCGCTAGTAATCACGCCCGCCTCAACATTGTTCACCAGCGGGACCTTGAGGTCGTGGAAAGTAATCGCGTCCAACTCAAGCGCCAGGCGTTCCCGGGCGGGCTCCATGAGGGAGCAGTGGAATGGCGCACTCACTGGCAGCAAGACGGCTCTGGCCCCGGCGGCAGCGGCGAGATCAACAGCGCGCCGCACGGCTCCGGCGTGTCCGGCGATAACGATTTGGCTGGGCGAGTTGAGGTTGGCCGGACTCACGACTTCTCCTTGGGCCGCCTGCTCGCAAATCTCCGTGACCCTCTCTTGGCTGAGACCGAGAACTGCCGCCATCGCCCCTACGTCCACGGGCGTGGCCTCTTGCATGTACCGGCCTCGCTTGCGCACGAGCTGGACCGCATCGCTGAAGCCAAGTGCGCCGGCGGCGACAAGAGCGGAGTATTCTCCCAGGCTGTGACCCGCTACGAAGTCCGGTTCCAGTCCGCGCTGGCGGACCGCAGTAAGAGATGCAATGGAACAAGTCAGGATGGCCGGCTGGCCGTATTCCGTCAGGCGAAGCTGTTCTTCCGGGCCGTCAAAGCAGAGTTTAGATAGGCTGAAGCCCAGAAGGTCGTCGGCTTCTTCAAAAATCGCACGAGCGGCGGGGATTGATTCAGCGAGATCAGCGCCCATGCCGGCCTTTTGGGAGCCTTGCCCTGGGAACAGAAAAGCGGTTTTGGACATGAACCCAACACGCTAGCCGGTTTAGCGGGAGTCTCGCAACAAAACGCCGTCCGTGAGTGCAGGCTGGTAAGATTTCGCCATGCGCGCGCTGCTTCTATCACTTTGCTTCGTTGGATTGGCCGCAGGCCGGAGAGGACTTTAGCGAATTCGGAAGGACCGAGGCGGATATTCCCTCGGTGATCTTCTGGCTTGGAACGGTGGATCCGGCGCGCGTGGCCTCCAGCGAGCCGTTGCCTTCGCTGCATTCGCCGTTTTTCAAACCCGAGCCGCGAGCCGCGGTCGAGATCGGCGTTCGAGCGATGACGGCTGCCGCTTTAGAGCTGTTGGGCCGCTGAACCGCCCGGAAGACTCTAGTGTTTCGCCTTGCACACGGGTCTCCTTCCAGCCCAAGAGCGTCCCTCCTTCCTCAGGAAAAAGCGATTCTCTCGGATCTGTTACCCATGTGCTTGGGTCGTTCTGTTACCTATGTCCTCGGGTCGCACCCTATCTTCCCCGGACTCACGTCCGGGGCTACTAAACCCTTCGCCCCTTTCGGGCTTCGCCAGCCAAACGCCAGAGTGTGGTCTACCGGGTCGCTTGACACGCTCCTAGATACTAGGGGCAGAGAGCCCGCCGGCCGGCTGGGTCCGTTTCCCCGCTGATCGATACGCGCAGCGCTGATGGTTCGCCATCGACGGGGCGGTGGTGCGTCTCGGGCTGGCCGCTTTCGCTAGGAGGCCCAATTGGCCACGGAATCCATCCAAAAATTTGACCCTCGCCGGACAATGCATCTGCGGGGCTTCGACCGACGCGGCGCCGCTGCCGCTCTGCATTCGGCAACCGCCACTTCTATCTCCTGCTCGGGCGTCTTCCGCTCGGCAGACGACTTCGCGGTGATCGTGCTGTTCAAGCGCGACAACATTTTCGAGCATCACTCGGTCCGTTGGCTGGAAGACGGCGACTTGTCGGGCATGACGTTGTCGTTCGACTACAGCGCAGGAGAAGCCGTTGCGCCGCTGGATTCGACGTTCTTCGAGTCGATCCCGAACCGCAGCCTGAGCTTTATCCGTAACAACGGCACTTCGGGCACTGTCCCGCTCTTCGACTACGCCTCCTTGCAATCAGGAGACTTCGATGTCGCCAGCGGGACGTTCCACTTCGCGGAGTCTGGGGGAGGCTTCAAGCGTTATGACCGCATCATCCTCTGGTATCTGAACTTGGCCTTCGAGTACTCGCCGTTGTACAGCGCGTTCGGAGAATTCGCCTTCTTCAATGCTGCCGGAGCCGGCGCGGAACACTCGATCACCACGCCCACCGCAGTTTACAACTACACGCAGCTAGCCGCGGACGGATCGGGCGACGTGGCCAACGCACTCGTCGCCCTAGTCAACGCTGGAGCGGGCGACCCCGACGTCGTCGCGTCCATCGGTTCGGCGGCGCATATCGTGCGTCTGGACCCGCTACACGAAGGGCTGCCGGTTGTGGTGAGCGCAATGGATGGCGGGGGCATGGGAGGCGGCAGCGCTACGCTGGAGTACGTTCAACTCTCGACGTTCCCGAAGAAAATCGCCGAGAGCATCAACACTTTTGACTGGACCGTACCCAACCCTTCGCTGGCATTAATTGCAGAAGCATCGGGAACGGATCTTTCCATCAAAGCCGCACGCTTCGGCACTTGCGACGTGGATGAGGACAGCGTGACCGTGACATGGACCTCGGGACACAAGTTCCAAGGACTTGCCGCGGGTGCAGTCATGTACGTCGGCGGGCAGGCCAACACGGTCGCTAGAGTTGTTTCCAACACTTCGCTCGTACTGACGGATATTGTCGTTGCCGAGGAGTTGAGCGGTCTGCGCTTCCTCACCGAGCGCGGCGGATGCGACGGCAACTTCCTACGTTTGCGGCGGCAATCGCTGCGGCCTCGTTCCGGTACCGTTGACGTCGATGCGGGCGTGGTGGCGCATGTCAGCGGCGACTTGTTCACGGGCTTGACGCCGGACCGCTACATCCGCATCAACAATGTGGATTTCGTTATCGCCTCGGTGGACACGCCGACGCAGATCACCCTTGCCACGGTCACCGGTTCGGCAACCGGAGTCGCCTATTCGGCGACGATCGAGGACAACGATGAAGTCACAACATCCGAAGAGTCGCTGCAACTGGAAGGCGGCTCCTCGACGGTCACCTGGAGGGTGAGCCTCGACTTCTCGAACACGTTGGTGCAAACCGCCGGCGACGGAACGCCGCAACCGATCGACGACCTCTTCGAAGCTTGGCTCACTGTGGCGCCGGCGCTCGCCGATGCCGCGGACTTCGTCGATTCCGAATTCAACCTGCAGATCTCCAACATGTCGGTCGTGGACACAGAGTCTAAGCGGCCGCTTAAGGTCGCAGGGCCAGGATCGATCCGCATTCATTCGCGTCAACCAGGCGTGGCCTACGAGGGCGCTGCTTGGGTGGAGAAACAAGGCTTCTACGACCAAGGCTTCGCCCGCGAGACGGGGGGCTGGGGCGACCGCGTCACCGTCCGCTACTGCTGTCAGGCGACGCACGACCACTATGTGGGCACGGAGATTCGAGACGGCGGCGCTTCGGCCACCGTGACCCTAGACGGAGATGCGCCGACGACCTTGAACACGGGAATGAGCATCGATCCGCCGATTGTCGCGATCCGCAAGGTGCGCTCCGGCGTACCGGCCGACGTTCACGAGCTTGTCCTGACTTGCGACGGCAATGGACTATTCACTTTCGACCACATTGAGGCCGCCATACCTTCTAACGTCCACGACCCGGAGGAGACTCTTTCCGACGTTTCAATGGCCACCGACTGGGACACCGACGCAACCTACAAACTGCCTGCAGCGCGTCTGCTCTGGCAGCTCGACCGCTCGGGCTTCCACGGCGATCTCAATCACTTCGTTGGCAACTTCTTCCAATACAACCGGCGCAGGCGGCCGGGCACGGGATTGCGCAATCAAGCGACGGTGACTTTCGGCGGCTATTGGCGGGCGGGCGAATCCGTCGTCCTCAACATCGGCGACATTTTGGTGCGCAAGTCGATCTTTGCCGGAGATAATCCTCGGTCCATCGCTGCACACGTCGAAGCATTCATCAACACGACGTTCGTCGGAGTATTCGCGGAACACTCGGGCGCCGAAGTCACGATCAAGAATCGCGCAAACCTCTACGGATTTTCGTTGTCCGTTCAGAGCAATGATTCGCTGGCCGGCACGGCGTCGATTAGCGGCTCGCTCGACAAGGGCAGCGAGGGCATTTGGGAAATCGACGACGCTGCCGACCCGCTGCTGAACCATGCCGCGCGCCAGTGGCACCAAGACTTCTTCAATCAACTCGACAGCCGCGGCCGAACGGCGACTGTTGCCTACAATCTCGAAGCGTACAATCCTCCTGAGACTTCCGCCGATCACTGGGCCGCGCGCTATTGCAGCGGACGCCAAGTTCTCACCGACGTCGGTTTCGGCTCCGAGGGTGAAGCGAAGATTCGGGACGTATCCAACTCAGCGCCGATCCTCGTTCGCGCCGACAACCACGGCTACTCCACTGGAGACAGAGTCGTCGTATCCGGCGTCAGCGGAACAACGGCAAACGGCGCCTTCCTCATCACGGTTGTGAACGAGGACCGGTTTGAGCTTGACGGAACCGACGGCACGAGCGATGCGCCGTTCACTTTTGACAATGCCGCGGTAATCCGAACGCTGCGCACCACGCATTTGGCGCCGAACCCGGTCGTCACCGACTTCCAGAAGCGCATCTACACCGAAACCGCCGACATGATGGCCGCCGCGGGGTTGCCAGTGAAGCTACAATTCGGCGAATTCCTGTGGTGGTTCTTCTCTGAGACCTCGCGCACTATCACGGCTGTGAGTGCAGGGGCGCCCATTCGGGTGACTACGGCGCAGCCGCACGGCTTCTCAAGCGGAGACACAGTGATCGTCGCCGGCGTCGTATCGCCCGCGAACGCTTCAGGTACGCATGCCATCACCGTTATCGATGCGACATCCTTCGACCTCGACGGAACGGATGGCGTGGGCCAGGCCGTTTCCTTGGCGGCGGACGCTCGCGTTGCCGGCGGCTCCATGGCCTTCTACGACGCCGAGACGGCCGATGCGGCGGTAACAGCCTTGGGGCGGCCGCTGGCAAGATTCACCTGCCAAGACTCCGACCCCGCCGTTAACGCCAGCGCTGACGCGGACTTCTTGCGAGATCGCTTGGCGGCACACCTGGACGCCATCGTTGCGCATGTGCGGACCAGTCACCCGACAGCAGTCTTCGAGTTGCTCTACCCCTTCGACGTGCTGCACCCCGTGACCTACCACGCCGCGCAACGGCCTTACCCGCAAGGCGGCCGCTTGAACCATCACGTTTCGACGCCGGAGAACTGGAAGACGCCCGCGGACGCCGACCGGCGGCTGAAGATTGAGGCGCTCAGTTGGGGAGCCTTCTACCGTCACGGCAACCGTGCCGCCGAGGCGATGCGCTTGTGGCAAGGGGCCGAGGGATTTAGCTGGCCCCAGCGTCAGGTCTCCTACTTGATCCCTTGGTTCAACGGCGGAGCGCCGTGGCAACGCGAGTACTTGGAGGCGCGCCGCGTCGGCCCTGGCGAAATCCATTTTTGGGCGCTTGACCACTACCGGCTGCTGGAGTGGCGAGCACTGCCGCGCCCCGTCCGGGAGAGCCGCTTTTTCGGCAAATAGGCGGCATGCCGGCGGCTCTAGCGCGGCCCCAGCGTATCATGTATACTCGGTTGGCAACTCTTCTAGTTGCGGTTCTTGGCATGAGCGAAGGAGAAGGTCTGTGTTGAGGCTTTTTGTTACAGGAATTTTGACCGCGGCCCTCGCGTTGTGCCAGTCTAGCGGCGGTACTACTATTGGACCCGTTGCCGTCACGCCAGAACCTGCGACCTTTGGGTTGATGGCGTTGGGCTTGGCCGCCGTCGGCGTTTCGGCGTGGCGCCAAAAGAGAAATCGCGAGAAGTAGGCTTGCCCTACTGTAAGTAGCCGAGCGCCCTAAGGCGCTGCAAGTCGCTCTCCCGGGGGATTTGTTTATTCTTCGGACGTCGGTTCTCCATCTCGGCCGCCCTTCGGTCCAGTTGATTCTCCAGCTCTTGGGCCATGTCCGGCCGGCTGGACCAGAGGTTCTGCGTTTCGCGCGGATCCGTCGCCATATCGTAGAGTTCTCGCCGTCCGCGCGTCGACGTGACGACCTTCCAGCGGCCTCGAATCAGAGCCCGCTCCACGCGATCGAAGCTCGGATTCTGCTGGGTGAAAGTGGCCAACGGGTATGATTCCATGATGATGTCTCGGTCCATGCCCGGGTCTCCGGCGGCGAGATCAACGCCCCTGCGAGGCCCGGGCAGGGTGACGCCCGCAGCGGCGGCAATGGTGGAATAAAGATCCACCTGGCTCACCGGAGACTGGACCTCACGGCCTGTCTTCTGGCCGGAAAACTTCACCACCATCGGAATCGAGGTCAATCCTTGATTGACGGAATTTCCGTGATCGATCAGACCGTTCTCGCCGAACAACTCGCCATGGTCCGCGGTAATGATGATGACGCTCTTGTCGTACCAGGGGCGCCGCTCGAAACTCTTGAGGAGTTGGCTCGCCACGGAATCCAGGTAAGCGATGCAACCGTCGTATGCGGCGTGCATTTTGGAAAACTCATACGGGGTAACGGTATGCGTTCCAGCCAGCACGTCGAAAGAGAAACTCCGTATCGTCATC